>CAZWNR010000119.1:0-9321 GCA_964635665.1 uncultured bacterium
GGCTGGCCTGGGTCGCCGCCATCCATCACCCCCGCCGCATTCAGGGCAAAATCTAGCCCGCCGTAGAGGCGCACTGCTTCGGCTACAGCTCGGTCGCACAGGGCCGTATCCACCACATTGCCTACGATGGCGGTGGCCCGATGCCCCTCGCCCTTGATTTGGTTAATGGTGGCATTGAGTTCGGCGGCTTTGCGGTCTAGACCCACCACGTTGGCCCCTTCGCGGGCGGCCCGGATGGCAGTGGCGGCCCCAATGCCCGTGGCGGCTCCGGTGATCAGCAAGGTCTTACCCTGGAAGCGGTTCGGGATGAAGTAGTTGGGATCGGTGGGGGTGATGTCAACCATGGGAGTCTGTTGGGGAGAGGGGTTTGCAGCGGGGCTAGGGACCTGGGCCAAGGGGTTTGCGGCAGGGGAAGGGCTGCCCTGGGCCTGGGATTGTAGGGCGGCTAGGGTCAAGGCTCCGGCCATCGATCCGGCGCTGAGGGCCATGAACTGTCGCCGTTTTAGCCAGTGGCGCACCATTTCCTGCACCCCTGGGCTATCGGGATTCAGGTTAGAAACATCGGGTTCCATAGCAGACGCTTTACGAGGATTCTGACTGGCGATACTGGCACGCAAAGGTTTAAAAAACGTGGAATCTGCCAGAATCGTTACGTTGCTCGATGGGGTGGATTACCATGCGCCTTTTGCTGACCATTGCAGCCACCCCCCGACAACCGGATCTGTTCCCGTGGCTCACCCGGCAGGGCATGGTGGTGGATCGGGCCTGGAGCGGTGACGAGGCCTGGGATCTGCTGCAAGTCTTTCCGTACGACCTCGTTGTATTAGCCGCCAACCTGCCCAAGCTGGATGGGCTGAGCCTGTGCCGCCGCCTGCGACAGGTGGGTAATCCCGTGCTGATCGTGCTGCTGCTGGAGTCCGCCAATCCAGATCTAGAAGCCCAAGCCCTAGATTGCGGAGCTGATGCCTGTCTTGCCCCACCGATGCGGGAAGGCACCCTGCTGGCCCATCTCCGTGCCTTGGCCCGTCGGGGGGTAGGCCGTGCCGATCCTGCTCTGCATTGGGGGCCGGTGCAAATCAACCCCTCCGCCTGCCAAGTCATCTGCAACGGGCAAGCCTTGCCCCTCAACCGCAAGGAATATCAACTACTAGAGCTTTTTCTGCGCCACCCGCACCAGGTCTTTTCCCTCAACGACCTCGGCCACCACCTCTGGAGCCTCGCGGATGCTCCGCCCAGTGATGCCACCATCAAAAGCCACATTTCTCACCTGCGCCGCAAGCTGCAACAGGCGGGTAGCGTGGGACTGATCCAAACTCGCCATGGCCAGGGCTATGGCCTCGCGACCGTCTCTCGCCATGACGACTGCCCCTCGCCGCCGCCGTCCTCTGAGCCGATGGACACCATCACCGCTCATATTTGGCAGGAACTCATGGCCGCTAACGCCCGCCTATATCAAGAAATTGAGCAGCGCAAAACCATCGAAACCCAACTGCGCCGCTCCGAAACCATGCTACGCACGGCTCAGCGAGTGGCCCACATTGGCTGCTGGGAAGCCGATGCCAAAACCGGAGAAACCTACTGGACGGAGGAACTGTTTCACATCCACGGCCTCGACCCCAACCAGCCCGCCCCCAACGCCGCTCAAGTGTTGGCCTACATCTATCCCGATGACTTGGACATCCATCACGAGAAAATCGTCATTCCAGCCACACGGGGAGAAACCTTTGAGGTTAATCTGCGGATTCTGCGTGCCGATGGCGAAATTCGCTACGTGAACGTTCGGGGTGGCCCTATTTTTGATGAGGCAGGCAACCTAGTAAGACTGATCGGCACCACCTTCGACATCACCCGCTGGGTCACAGAACCCGCCACCCTATAGACCGTTGGGGTTTGGCGTTAAGATGACTAACGTTGCTCCGCCGATTTCACCGTGCTGCTATGGGTTTTACCGAGGATCTAGGGCTACTGCTCCGCGCCCGCTACCCAATTATCTACGTGGCCACCGCCGAAGAGGAGCGGGCCGAAGCGGAAATCACCGCCAGCGCCAAGGCCCAGGGGGATCGGGCGGTGTACCTGTGGGATTTTGTGGATGGCTATCAGGGTAATTTGAACGATGCGGGCTTTGGGCGGCGTAATCCCTTGCAGGCGCTCGAACTGGTGGAAAAGCTTCCTGCGGGTGCTCCAGCGGTGTTTATTTTGCGGGATTTTCAGCGCTTTCTGGATGACATTGCCATTTCCCGAAAACTGCGAAACCTGGCTCGATTGCTGAAATCCCAGCCCAAAAATATTGTTATCCTGTCGCCCCAGTTGGCGATCCCGGAGGAACTAGGGGAAAGTATCACGGTGATTGAGTTCACCCTGCCCTCGGCGGCGGCGATTCGTCAGGAGGTGCAGCAACTCCTGGGGGCCACGGGGACGAACCTGTCCTCTACCATGCTGGATGAGGTGGTGCGGTCTTGCCAGGGGCTTTCCCTAGAGCGCATTCGGCGGGTGTTGGGCCGAGCCATTGCCAGCCACGGAGCCTTTGACGACCGTGATCTCGACTTGATCCTGGAGGAAAAGCGCCAGACCATTCGCCAAACCCAAATTTTGGATTACTACCCCGCCACCGAGCAAATTTCCGACATCGGCGGCCTGGATAACCTCAAGGACTGGCTGCTGAAACGGGGTACCGCTTTCTCCGAAAAAGCCCGTCAGTACGGCCTGCCCTACCCCCGTGGGCTGCTGCTAATCGGCATCCAGGGCACCGGGAAATCCCTCACCGCCAAGGCCATTGCCCACCACTGGCACCTGCCCCTGCTGCGGCTGGATGTGGGGCGGCTGTTTGGCGGCTTGGTGGGCGAGTCAGAATCCCGCACTCGGCAGATGATCCAGCTTGCCGAAGCCCTGGCCCCCTGTGTGCTGTGGATTGACGAAATTGACAAAGCCTTTGCCGGGGTAGAAGGTCGCAGCGATGGCGGCACCACCAGCCGCGTCTTTGGTACCTTCATCACCTGGATGGCGGAAAAAAGCTCTCCGGTGTTTGTGGTGGCCACTGCCAACAACATCCAAGCCCTGCCGCCGGAAATGCTGCGTCGGGGGCGGTTCGACGAAATCTTCTTTGTGGGTCTGCCCAGCCAAACCGAACGACAGGCCATCTTTGAAGTCCACCTCGCCCGTCTGCGGCCCCATAGCCTAGCGAATTACGACCTGCCGCGACTGGCCGAAGAAACCCCTGACTTCTCTGGGGCCGAAATTGAGCAGATGATCGTGGAAGCCATGCACCTCGGCTTTAGCCAAAACCGCGACTTCACCACCAACGATATCCTCGAGGCCGCCAGCCAAATTGTGCCCCTGGCCCGCACCGCCCAGGAACAAATCGAGGCCCTACAAGCCTGGGCCAACTCCGGTAAGGCCCGCCTCGCCTCCCGCAGCGATCTCAGCCAGCGGCTAAAACCTACCACCAATTAAGGTCAAATCGTGGTTGATGACTGCCGGGTTAGGTGGACGAGGAAACCTTGCCCCAAAGAATGGCTGGGTTGGCGATTAAGGGTGTCTGCTGCGGGTCGGGGCTAAATCCTTATGGTTTGGGGCCTGGATGACCATGGGTAGGACATCCCTCGCAGAATCCTTAGGCATTGGGCAGATCGGCCAACTGCTGGGCGAGGGCTTGGTGCCGACGCAGGAGGGCGGTGCCATCCAGGGTCAGCAAGCCATCAGGGCTGAGGACTTCTTTGCCGTGGATAACGCTGTAGTCTACCCGGTCGATGGGGCAAAAAATGAGGGCGGCAACGGGGTCGTAGGCGGTGCCGGATAGGGTGAGTCGATCTAGGTTGACGGCAACGAAATCAGCGGCCATGCCGGGGGCCAGGGCTCCAATGTCGTCCCGACCGAGCACCCGTGCGCCACCAAGGGTCGCTAGTTCTAGGGCTTCACGGGCGGTGAGGGCCGAGGCATCTTCCTCCCGCACCCGTGCCATTAAAAAGGCCAAACGAGCTTCGCCGAGCAGGTGGCTACCGTCGTTGGAGGCCGATCCATCCACCCCTAATCCCACGGGCACGTTATGGTTCAACATTTTGCGGATGGGGGCCATGCCGCTGGCCAATCGCATGTTGCTACAGGGGCAGTGGGCCACGCCCGTCCCGGTTTGGCCAAAGCTGTGGATAGCCCGGTCGTCGAGCTTGACGCAGTGGGCGTGCCACACATCTTCTCCCAGCCAGCCCACGGAGGCCGCATAGTCTCCCGGTGTGAGGCCGAAGGTTTGCAGGCTGTAGTCTACGTCGCTGTTGTTTTCCGCCAGGTGGGTGTGCAACCGTACCCCAGGGTAGGATCGAGCCAGGGCGGCGGATTCCTTCATCAGGTCTGTAGACACGCTGAAGGGGGAGCAGGGGGCCAGGGTGATGCGTACCATGGCGTAGCGCTGGTTGTCGTGGTATTGCTCAATCAACCGCTGGGAGTCTTTCAGGATGGCGGCTTCCTCCTCCACAATGGAATCCGGTGGTAGCCCCCCCTTGCTTTGGCCCACGCTCATGCTGCCCCGGCTGGCGTGAAACCGTAGGCCAATGTCCTGCACCGCTTCGATTTCGTCGTCCAAGCGGCAACCATTGGGGAACAGGTAGAGGTGATCGCTGGCGGTGGTGCAGCCAGAATAGATTAACTCCGCCGCCGCCATCTGGGCGCTGAGGCGAATGGCCTCTGGCGTCAGCTTTTGCCAAATGGGATAGAGGGAGCTGAGCCAGTTGAACAGGGCGGAATTTTGAGCACCGGGCACCACCCGCGTTAGGGTCTGAAAGAAGTGGTGGTGGGTGTTCACCAATCCCGGCAGCACCAGGTGATTGTCCAGATCCATGACCCGATCCGCTTCCTGCGGCAGGGTTTCCGTTGGTCCCACCTGCTCGATGACGTGATCGCGGATGAACAACCCGCCGCCGCGAATTTCTCGTCGCTGGTCGTCCATGGTGATCAGGGTGTGGCAGTTTTTAACTAGGAGTGTAGGCACGACAACACCGCCTTAAAAGGAAGATTTGGCGCATATTGTGCCATCTTCTCCCCTAGACTTTCGTATCCTAGGGCAGCAACGCGCTAACGACAGCCTAGGCTATCGCGGGTAGCCATCTGGGTGAGCGGGTTAACGCCATCGGCAATTTTGCAAAGCTGGGCAATTTGGAAGCGGTCAATAATCGCCCCGGAAAAATCGGCCCCGGTAATCTTCACATCCCGAAAGCTGCTGCTGGTCAGCAGGGCATCGACAAAGCGGGCGTTGGAGAGATCCGCCTCATCGAAAATTACCCGGTCGGCAAAGGTTTCCGACAAATTAGCCGCTGTTAGATTTGCTCGCACAAAGGAGGCCTTAGTCAAGATTGTGCGGCTGAGGTCGGCCTCGGCAAAGTTGGCCTCCCGCATTTCCGCCGCCGCAAAGGAGGTGCCTGAGAGGTTTTGCCCCGAAAAATCCCGAAAGCTAAGATCCGTGAGGGTGTAGTCCACTGTGTTGTCTTGGGCTAGGGCCGCTGGAATGGCTCCAAATCCACCGAATACCAGCATGGCCAGCACCATTGACAACAGCTTTAACAGGACAGAAACCATCGACTTACTCTCTCACGCGCAGGTTTTTCTATTATCAACCGAGGTTTCCCTCAATCGCAAAGGATGGCCGGACTTAATCGAGGGCCGCTTGCAGGTGGGGCGGCAGCCGACGCAGTACCCGCCGACTGGTGAGATCCACCGTGGCCAGGGTAACGGTGCCCTCCACACAGATATCCTGGGATGCCGCGTTAATAATCTGGTAGTCCCACACCAGGCGCACCCCCTTAAACGGGGCGGTCCGGGCCAGCACCAGGGCCTCATCCCCCAGGCGCAATGATTGGCGATAGCGCAGGGAAATATCGACTACGGGCAGGTCTACCCCGGCCTTGATCCAATCGGCAAAGGTGAGGTTGTGCTGGTGGAGGTAATTGACCCGCGCCTCCTCTAGCCAGGCGATGTAGGTGCCGTGCCAGACGATGCCAGCATAGTCGGTGTGGTGGGGGTGAACGACCACACGGTATTCAAACCAGGGGGACACATCGGTCATGGGTTCGCTGCCATCGGTAATGGGTCTGGGATGAGGATCGACGAAGCCATGGGACAGACCGCAACCCACCCCCTTCGCCGTCAATACAAATTATGAATGGTCGCCGAGTAGGTTCAAAGCCCATGCCTATGATGGTTGAGGTAGACGACGGGCAAGGCGTTATTTGGCCTGCCATTGGGGCGGTTTACCCGTGTTTTCGCGAATCACAATTTTTATTCGGCAGTTTGAGACGAGGATCCCATGATAGAAAAAATTCTTTTGGCCGACTCTGGCACTGGGAATACCGAAGCCATGATGAAGGTGCTGATGGATATTCCCCTCATTCAGCGGGCAGCGGTGACAGTGCTCCATGTGGTGCCTTCCCAGGTTTCTGCCGAAACGATGGCCAGCAAGTGGGAGGAGGGCGGACGCACCCTCGCTACGGCCATCCAAAACCTCAACCTCGACCCCGGTAAGGTCACGGCGATGCTGCGGGAAGGCGACCCTAAGGACGTAGTGGTGCAGGTGGCCGACGAAACGGATGCCGGCCTGATCATCATGGGGTCGCGGGGGCTGCAAGGGCTGAAGGCCATCCTCGAAAACTCCGTCAGTCAGTACGTCTTTCAACTCGCCTCCCGTCCCATGCTGCTAGTGAAGGACGACCTCTACACCATTCGCCCTATCAAGCGGGTGCTGGTGGCCATGGACAAATCTGACTCGGCTAAGGAAGGGCTGAATATCGCCCTCACCCTGCTGCGCGACATCAAGGGCGGCGAACTCACCCTGGTGCATTCGGTCTCTAGCCTGAAGGCCAAACCCTTCGATATCACTAGCATGGACGCCAACCAAGACCCCGTGCTGCTGGCCGCTGCGGAGGAAGCCCGGAAGTATGGCGTGCCCTATAAGCTTGCAGCCCCCGAAGGCAAGGCCGGACAGCGCATCTGCCAACTGGCGGAAGACCGTAACATCGATTTGCTCATCCTCGGTTCCCCCGACCGCCGCCCCAGCATTGCCAAGGGTCTGCCCGACTTGGATAAGGTGCTGGGCGAGTCGCTGACCGACTATGTGCGGGTCTATGCCCCCTGCCCTGTGTTGCTCACCCGCATGAAGGGTTAAATCCCGGGGGCTTTAGCCCATACCCATCAACGGCGCTGTCCCCGCCAGAACCCTGGGATCTAGATCGCAAACCGCAAACAGCCCGATGGCAGGGGTCTCCTAGGAGACCCCTGCTTTGCGTTGGGCAGAGGATTTTCTCCAGATTATGCAAAATCTACATGCAAATCATGCATGAAAAGTATCGTTCGGGGCAAAAAGTAACGAAACATACAAAAGCCCTCTGAAAGTTTGAATAATTTGTTAACAAACATAATCAATCTATTTTTCAAGGTCTAATTTCGCAGGGTTGAACTCAGATATCGATGGCCGGCGAACAATTGGAAACATACTTTTGGGGAGGCGAAATGGGATTTTGATGGTGATTGATCGTGTTCTTGGCTGTAACGGAAATTTTTGTCGGATTTTTCAATTTTCTCGGCATCTCGGCAAATAGCATTATTGAGGATTTTCGTGGCTTGGCCTAGATTTTCCTGATAATGTAGTGCCCAAGTCAAAGGCTTTAAGCACGTGTTTAGATGGGATTTCGCTGTTTTCGTCCCCTAGATTTAGCAAAAATAGTGAATGACCTTATCGGTTGTTCTTGAGATTGAAGCTAGGCTGGAGGACTGGATAGTATGCGATATTCTTGCCGATACTCATCTGTGCTTTTAAGGATAGAAATAGGTTGTCCCGGCATCTTGTTTGGCCCCGTTTCTTCACTCTTGCGCTGTTAGTAGCCTCCGTGGCAACAGGTCAGTACGACCCAGGTAATTAGGATTAAGGATCAACTATGACTCGTCTCAATCGTCGTAAGTTTTTGTTCACCGCTGGCACCGCCGCCGCTGGCACGGTTTTTCTCCATGCTTGTAGCCAAGGAGGTTCCAATACTGCTGCCGATGCTGGCGCTGAGGCTGGTTCCTCGACCGCTCCTGCCGCTGGGCCGGTTGAAGGCTTGGAAACCACCACTGCTAAGCTCGGTTTTATTGCCCTAACCGACTCGGCCCCACTGATTATTGGTAAGGTGAAGGGCTTTTTCGACAAGTACGGCATGACCGATGTCTCGGTAGAAAAGCAGGCCTCCTGGGGCACCACTCGCGACAACATCGTGCTCGGTTCCGGTGGCGGCGGCATTGATGGGGCGCACATCCTCACCCCCATGCCCTACCTGATTTCCCAGGGCATCGTCACCGATGGCAACAAGGTGCCCATGTACATCCTGTCTCGTCTAAACGTCAACGGGCAGGGCATTTCCCTATCCAACGACTATAAGGACTTGAACGTAGGCACGGATAGCAGCGTCCTAAAGGACGTATTTGCCAAGCGTAAATCTGAAGGCAAGGAACTGAAGGCGGCCATGACCTTCCCTGGTGGCACCCACGATATGTGGATTCGCTACTGGCTGGCCGCTGGTGGCATTAACCCCGACAGCGACATTTCCACCATTGTGGTTCCCCCCCCGCAGATGGTAGCCAACATCAAAGTGGGCAACATGGATGCCTTCTGCGTGGGCGAACCCTGGCCCCTGCAAACCGTGAACCAGCAAATCGGCTTCAACGCCCTCACCACCGGGGAAATGTGGAAAGACCACCCCGAAAAAGCCTTCGCCATGCGAGCTGAGTGGGTGGACGCCAACCCCAACGCCACCAAGGCGCTGCTGATGGGCGTTCTAGAGGCCGCCATGTGGTGCGACCAGCCCGAAAACAAAGAGGAAATGTGCCGCATTCTTTCCGAACGGGCCTGGTTCAACGTGCCCTTTGAGGACATCATCGACCGATCTATGGGCAAGTTTGACTTCGGCAATGGCCGCGTAGAAGAGCTCCCCGACCTGATGCAGAAATACTGGAACGACAACGCCTCCTACCCCTACAAGAGCCATGACCTCTGGTTCCTGGTAGAGAACATTCGCTGGGGTCTGCTGCCCAAGGACACCGATGTCAACGCCTGGGTGGATGGCGTCAACCGGGAAGACCTCTGGCGCGAAGCCGCCACCGCCATCGGCCAAGAGGCCGCGATTCCCGCCAGCACCTCTCGCGGCGTCGAAACCTTCTTCGATGGCGTTACCTTCGACCCCGAAAATCCCCAGGCCTACCTCGATAGCCTCAAGATCAAAAAGGTCTAGCCCTAACGCTTACCCTACCCACCGCACCCCGGAGATCCCCCTAAATCCCCCTTTGTAAGGGGGACTTTGACTCCACCCA
>CAZWNR010000120.1:0-9256 GCA_964635665.1 uncultured bacterium
CGCGCCGCCAACTGGGCCGGACACAGGGCTGCCTGCACCGGAACCCAGACCCCCAACAGCGTTAGCCCCAACCCTGCCCCCAGCCCCAGCCACCACGGATATTGCCGTCCCAACGCCTTCGACTTCTCTGCTTTCGGAAAATCGTTTATCTCAAGGTAACGGATGTCCATAGTGTGCTGAAGTGTTTGGCGCATTGATCGTGAACTTGCGGCGAATAGATTGCACTACTATAGCTACAGCGGTTCTTGGGTGGGGCATGGGAGAATTCAAATCTGAACTTCTTGCGTGGCAAGAATGTTAAGGACTGTGCGGCACTCATGGGCGTAATAAATGCCGTAAATACGGATAACACTATGCAAGATTATCAGTTATTGATAGATCTCCACCGGGATGCAAATCGCCAGGGGCCAGGTGGTGAAACGGAGACAATGATGGCGATAGAGTTGTCTAAAATCGATAGAGAGTTACCTCTAAAAATCGCTGATATTGGCTGTGGAACAGGCGCTTCGACGCTGGTTTTAGCCCAAGAATTGAATGCCCAAATTACAGCGATAGACTTCCTCCAAGATTTTCTTAACGTTCTGGAAAGAAGGGCAGATCAAGCAGGCCTTTCCGAAAAAATATCGACCCTTGCCTGTTCCATGGATGACTTGCCCTTTGAGGATAGCCAATGGGATGTTATCTGGTCGGAGGGGGCCATATATAATATTGGTTTCCAGAAAGGCGTAGCAGACTGGAAGCGCTACCTCAAGGTGGATGGCATATTAGTGGTGTCAGAAATTACATGGATTACAGCCTCTCGTCCAGCAAAAATTCAGCAGTACTGGGAAGGCGAGTATCCTGAAATCGATACGGCCTCTGCTAAGCTTAAGATTCTAGAGATGAATGGCTATGCTCCGATGGGTTATTTTGTTCTGCCCAAACATTGTTGGCTAGAGAATTATTATCGACCCATCCAGCAGAGGCTTGATGATTTTCGAGAGCGCCATGGCAACAGCATAGAGTCACAAGCCATTGTTGACGCAGAGAAGCAAGAAATTGCCCTGTATGAAAACTATAGCGACTACTACAGTTATGGTGTCTATGTGGCTAGGAAATTGGCCTAGCTAGGCATGTTTGACATCAATAGAGCCTAGTATTTCATAGGCCATAACGACAGTTTTTGTAGGATGGCGTCTTGGGAGGCTCTAGGCCTTATGCGAGCTTATCGCGGTTCTCGATAGCGTGAGATACGCTATGGCTGGGTTCTAGATCCCCCTAGTACCTAGCTGTCTAAGGTTTACTCTGTATCCCCCTTATCAAGGGGGGTAGGGGGATTAGCGCAATGTACGTCACCCGAGTGAAATCCGCTGTAGTATCGTGGCTGTTCACTAACATCAGTCATCGCCTAGGACATCGGTCTATCCCAGAGGCTGAATCCTATAGCTATCGTCACTTGGGCTAGGACATTCAGACAACGTTCAAATGTTGGAACCTTCTAACCTTATGAAGGGGCATGGTCTCAACCAGACTGACTACGGCTATAGGAGCTGAATCATAGAGCCGAATCATAGGAGCCGAATCATAGGGGCTGGATCAAAATTGGGGCGGAACGGTGGGCTTGGGGAGCGTCGGCAGATTCCTGGGTGATGGCCACAGCGCGAATTAGACTGGGATCGCCACGGTAGACGCTGGGCAAGTCGATGGCTTGGGATTGACGGCCCTGTTCATCCACTGTAAACACCGTGGTGAGAATGGCGTTTTTGTCGTCTACGGTGATGGGCGCGTTGGGGTCAACCACCGTCCACAGCACGTAAACTTGGCCCGGTTCTAGGGGCGGCAGGTTCTCTACCGTCAGCGAGCCCTCTAGGGTTTGGGGGTTGATCTGCACTTCGGCGGCGGCGGGGGTAGCGGTGGGGTCGCCGAGGGTCACGGTCAGGGTTTCGCCCGCCGGGGTGGTTGGCCGAACCGCCTGAAGGGCGCGCCACAGCATCAGATTACTGACGCTTAATCCCACAATGAGAAGCGCCGCCGCTGCCCCCAACCCTTTCCACCACCAGTACCTAGGGCCAACCACCACCGAGCTTCGCCCATGCTGCACAGCCTGGGGAGAATCCGCTACGGTGAGCGCTGCCGAAGGCGGAGAATCCGAGGATAAATCAGGGCTTGCGACCGCCGCTAGGGGCTGCTGTCCCAAGGTTGCCGCCTGGAGGATGGCATCGCGCAGATGGATGGGCGGAGCCTGGGGCACCATTTCGCAGGCGGCTTCCCAGGTGGTTTGCAGTTGGGCCAACTCATCCCGCAGCTCAGGATGTTCGGTCAGCAACGCTTCCAGTCTAGCGGCCTCCTCTGCACTGAGATCGTAGAGGACGTAGCCAGCCATCAAGAGCTGCCGCTGTTCTGGGGATAGCGAACCAGTCATGGCGGTTAATCTCGATAATCGTGAAGCAGTTGCCGCAGCCGGAGCAAACCCCGTCGCGCATGGGCCTTCACGGTGCCTAGGGGCGCATTGAGTTGCTCGGCAATGGTGGCCTGGGTCATGCCCTCATAATAGGCCATGCGTAGAACCTGGCGCTGGGGGTCGGAAAGCTGGGCGAGGGCCGCCTGCACCTGGGTCGCCTGCTCCGACTGATGCAGGCTGTCTGTCGGGGTGAGGGGATGGGCGGGCTGGACGGTTTGCAGACGCGCTACGGAATCTCGGACGGCAGCACGGCTACGCAAACGGTCTAAGGCGCGGGATCGGGTCATCACCGCCAAAAAGGTTCGTAGGGATCCTCTTTGGGGGTCGTAGGTGATGGTTTGGGCCAGTTTGATGAAAATATCCTGGGTGAGATCCTCCGCCTCCTGGGGGTTGCCGAGCAGCCGTTGCGCAATGCCGTAGACTAAACCCGCGTGGCGATCATACAACTGCCCCAAGGCGTCTTGCTGCCCCGCCCGTAGCGCCAGCCACAGGGCTTCATCCGTCGGCGCATCGACTGAGCGGGGTTGCTCAACATCCATAGCGACTAGACCCATACCTACCCGTCCTAGTCTGCCCTACCCGCTACCGGGATGCTACCCATGTTGAAGCCCAACGCCAGTCGTGATTGGAATGGGGGCATTAGTATCCTGAAGCCGAAAACCCGAATTGCCCAGGCTAGATCACCCAGGCTGAACCCGGTAAATGGAGAGATCGCCACCGCCCCATGGCCCTTGGCAGCGGCGATCCCCCAATGGGCTACAGAGCCGCCCCTAGGCTGGCATCAGCATCCCGCGCAGTTCACCGCCCCGGTTTTGGGTGGTGTGCAGGTCGATGTAGAGCATTCCGTCCATCAGCGCCTGGAGTTGTTCCGCCGTGAGGGTAAAGTCGCCCTGGGCATCGCCGCCCATCCCGGTCGAGTTGAGCATGACCTCCAGCGCATACTGGAACGGTCCATTTTCGCTAGGGCTGCCCCGATGGATGTGGAAGGCCGAGGTAATGTTGGGGTTGGGCGGATTTACCGGGTCAGTCTGGTAATCCCGCAGACCGCTGGAGAGATCCCGGAAACTGGCCCGCACCACTAGGCGATCCCCCGATAGCACCGCACCCACCGCACCTTGGGCATAGCTGCGCGGCGCATTGGGCACCACATTCTGCGGACTCAGCATGGCCACATAGGTCATCATCGGCTGGGGCATCATTCCCTGTGCCAACAGGGCCGCCCGTGCTGCCGAGAGGTTCATATCTAACTGCTGGCCTAGGGTTTGGCTGATTTCAGCCGCCGGAGCCACCCTGGGCTGCACCAGCCGCGCCCAACTTGGGGAAGCCAACCCCACCGCCAACAGCGCCGCACATACAGCTAGGCCCAGTCGTCGCCAGATCGTTTTGTTGTAAATCATTGTTTCTGCCTGAGTACACCAATTGACACCACCCTGTCAGCCAGGGTTCTTAGGTAGTACGGGGCACCGTCGCCTTTGGACGCACCTAGATGCAAAAAAGGCAGGAATTGCCGCCGCCCGGGTTCTGCTGGCCAAACGATCCCCCAGCCAAGCTCCGATTTCAGGCCCGTTCGATGGATCAACCCACTCGCTTGATAAAATAAAGCGGCCTATGATCGAGGTTGATCGAGCTGAACGCTTTGCTCCTTCACCCCAGCCCCAGCCGCTAGCTGATTTTTAGGCGGTTCCCACATCCTTAAGGTCTCGTTGTCCGCCCCATGCTCGATAAAAACAGCCTCTTTGCCCTATCCCTGTTTCCCTACCTAGGATTTTTGTGGTTTTTAACGCGCACCAAAGCTACTCCTAAAATGGCATTGTTTGGCTTCTATGCGCTGCTGATTTTTGTCGCCGTAACCATTCCAGCTGGGCTTTATGCCAAAATAGCCCTCAACGAGGAACTGGCTAATATAGACTGGCTCCACGGTGGGGCCGAGGCATTTTTAACGCTATCGAATATTTTTGTGGTGCTGGGGTTTCGGCAAGCCGTCATTCAACACCAGCGACAGGCTAATTCTGAGACTGAGGGGTCGGTAGCTTCTGGGGAATAGGGCCAAAGATGCGGTCGGTAAACCTCACGTACCAAGCCGCCGCTTGCACCTGAATAATGTAGGCCATGGCAATAATAAGGGCAATTTCTGAACCTTGTTCTTTGCCAAAACTGGTCATGGCAATGGCCAGAGCAATGGAGAGATTTCTCATCACGGTACCGTAGACTAACGCAATGGCGTCGCCCCGGTTAAAGAATAGCTTGCCGACAATGGTACTAAGCAGGAAATTTCCCGCATACAAAATCGCCAAGGGCACTAGAAACGACAGCAGAATCATCGGGTTGCCGATAATATCCTTCGCCTTAAGGGCCATCGCTACAAAAACTACACCTAATACGCCCAGGGTGGAGAAGGCTGGAAACTTCTGCTTCAAATTTTTGTGATATTTGTCGGCCCCCACGGTGCGAATAAGTATCGCACGGGTGGCTAAACCCAACAGCATGGGTAAGAAGACGATAATAATAATTTGCCGAAAAATGTCTGCCAGGGGAATTTCAACCACCGCTCCCATCAGACCCTTGGCATAGAAGGGGGTGGCGACGGAACCTAGGATTAGCCCTACCACAGTCATCTTAATGGCGGCACTGACGTTGCCTTTAGCAAAGCCCGTCCAGGAAATCGTCATGCCGCTGGTGGGTAAGAGGGAAGCGAGCAGCAGTCCTAGGGCCACAAGGGGCTGATCGGCAAAGAATAATTGCCCCATGCCAAAGGCAAAAAAGGGCACAATGGCAAAGTTAATGAGTTGGGTGACGACCTGTACTTTGGTGTCGCCGCCAGATAGCACCTCCTGAATTTGTAGGTTCACCATCATCGGGTAAACCATCAAAAAGGTGAGGGGAATAATCAATGCCTTGAGTGGCGCTGGGTTAATCACAGCCCCCACTAAAATCCCTGCAACCATGCAAATTGGTACTGACCAAACCAGGTTTTTTTGAATAAATCCTAGAAATTTCCACACAGTAAGCGCCTACCTTTTCTATTGAGAAGTGGGTTATTTACGGAAGATATGTCAGGCAATCAGAATTCCTAGACCCACCAGGGGCTTTCTCCGGTGCGGGGGTCGGTTTCTGTCCAGGGGTAGAGCCAGATGGCGTTGTCGCGCACCTCTACACGGGTGAGCTTGAGGGGGCGATCCGCTGGGCCGCGCACCACCGCACCGTCGGGGCTGTAGCGGGAACCATGGCAGGGGCATTGAAACTGCTGATCCAGCGGGTTCCAGGGGAAGGTGCAGCCGAGGTGGGTGCAGTTGTCCACAATCCCCGTGGGGTCAATGGATTCGTCGTCGAGCACGGTCAAGTAAGTTGGTTCCCCAGCCAGTCCGGCCACCAGGGCGCGGGTACCGGGGGATTCTGCCAAAATTTGGCTGGCGGGGATGGGGGTGCCCAGTTTATCTTTGGCGATCAGTCCACCCCCAGCGGCGGCGGCGGTGGGGGGCACCATAAACTTGGCGACGGGATACAGGGCAGACCCCGCTGTAACGGCAACGGTGGCTCCGGTTAAAAAGTTCAGCAGTTGCCGTCGCGATAGGGAAGGGGTTTCGTTGAGGGGAAAGGTGTTGTCCATCACTGTTGTCTAGGCGGCGACCAAAACGGCTTCGGGCAGTTGGGCCATGACGGCCTGCATTTTTTGGCTGGCGTCTAGGGCGATTTCCTTGGCCCGGGGGCTGTGGATCATCAAAAACATGGCCAGGGGATCCACGGCGGAGACTTCCACTCGGCCATCGGTGTGTTCTTGCACAACAACGTTGCAGGGATAGAGCACGCCCGCTTTGTCGTCGGTTTGCAGCATGGCGTAGGCCACCTGGGGATGACAGGCTCCTAGGATTTTGTAGCGGCGAAAGTCTACGTCCAGCTTTTTCTTGAAGGCGGCTTGCACATCAATCTCGGTGAGAATGCCCAAGCCCTGCTGGCGTAGCGCCTCGGTGACCAGGGCAATGGCGTCATCAAAGGAGGCGGCGACAACTTTACTGAAGTGATACATGGGTCAAAAATCCTTACCTAAGTTTACGCAACGAAATAAATACGATGAGAATCATTATCTGATTGTATAGCTAGATGGTAAAATAGTCAAAGAGTTGAAATCGGTATGTTACTGGGAGATGCCGGGGTGCCGTAAAGGCTGCAAGGCTTTGGGTGGTCACACTTTGACCCTACGCTCCTCCCTGAAGATTGTTCGCCTTGTCTAAACCATCGCTTTTCGTCGATAAAGGATCTCGCTATGGCTAACGTTGTTGTGATTGGGGCTGGTTTAGGTGGGTTGCCTGCGGCCTATGAGCTACGGCACTTTCTCCCCGCCGAACATCAGGTGACGCTGATTTCTGAGCATGACAAGTTCACCTTCATCCCAGGACTCATTCAGGTGGCACTGGATCTCAAGGCCATGAAGCATGTTCAGTTGGATCTGGCTCCCCTGGCCCAACGCCACAAACTCAACCTGGTGCAGGATCGGGTGACGGGGCTAGATCCGGCACAGCGGAAAATCACCCTAGCCAGCGGCGATACCCTGTCCTACGATTACCTGACCATTGCCACGGGGGCCTCCCTCGCCTTCGATCTTATCCCCGGCCTCGGCCCCCACGGCGGCTATACCCAATCCGTCTGCACCCCCGACCATGCCCTAGAGGCGCGACAGGCTTGGCGCGAGTTTGTGAAAAACCCTGGGCCGATGGTGGTGGGAGCGGCCCCCGGTGCCGGATGCTTTGGCCCCGCCTACGAATTTATTTTGATGGCCGAACGGGAACTACGCCGCCTAGGCATTCGCGACCAGGTACCCATTACCTACATCACGCCAGAACCCTACGTCGGGCATTTGGGCGTTTCTGGGGTGAAGCACGCCCGCGAACTCACCGCCGACCTCATGGCCAAGCGCGGGGTCACCATCATCGACAATGCCGCTATTACCCAGGTCAGCCCCGATGCCGTTACCCTCAGCGATGGTCGCCAACTCCCCTTCCGCTACTCAATGATTCTGCCCTCCTTCCGGGGTGCCCAGTTCATCCGCGAAGTCCCCGGTTTGGCTGACGAAAAGGGCTTCATTCCCGTATTGCCCACCCAGCGCCACCCGGAATTTCCCGAAATCTACGCCGCCGGGGTGAGCATCAAACTGGCCCAACCGGATAAAACTAAGGTACCTATCGGCCTACCCAAGAGCGGACAGATGGCCGAAGCCATGGCCACCGCCGCCGCCCACAACATTGCGGTAGATCTCGGTGCCATCCACGGCCCGCTGCAAGTGCCCACCCTTGATGCCCTCTGCTTTGCCGAATTTGGCGAAACGGGCATCGCCTACATCGCCGCCCCAGTGATTCCCGATCCCGCCACAGGCAAACGCAAGCAATCCTACGCCGCCCGTGGCCCCTGGGTGGTGTGGGTAAAAGCTGCCTTTGAAGAATACTTCATGGCCAAAATGCGCTTTGGGGTGGGGATGCCCTGGTACGAACGCCTGGGTCTGCGGACACTATTTGGTCTTAAACTGCTGAGCGACTATCGGCCCTCAGCACCGCAGACCGTAGAAAGCCATTCGTCCCAGGTGGCCTAGGCAACGGCGGGAACCTGAGGTGGCAGGATAACGGGTGGGATTGAGAAATATCGCGGTCGGGCGGAATGGGCCTCCCGGCTGGAAGACGGCTGAAACAATTGACGTAACGTTTAGGAATTAGGATTGACCATGATGAAATGGTTTGTGCGCTTAGGATTCGGGCTTTGTTTGATGGTGCTGGCATGGGGCTGGCAACCGGCCTTAGCCCAGGCTGAGGTGAACCCAGCGGAACTGGCGAAGGCCGTGGAAGCGGTGGAAAATCTGGACGCCCTGCGCAGTGGATTGGCTTCCTATTTAAAGGATGCACCGGAACTACCCACGGCAGAGACCATGAAGCAGGTCTGCAAGCCCGTGGGCATGAAAGCCATGGCACTCAGTAAAGAAAACGGCTGGCAGGTGAAACAACTGGCCAAGAAATACCGCAACCCCGACCACGCCACCGATACGCCCCACGCCACCATGGCCCTAGCCAAGTTTGAGCAAAACCCAGAACTGATGGGGATTTGGGAAAAAGACATCCTAGACGGCCAATCGGGCACCCGCTACTATCGGCGGATTAACGTTGAGGCAAGCTGTCTGGCCTGCCACGGCATGAAAAATTCCCGACCCGACTTTGTGAAGGCCAACTATCCCCAAGACCTAGCCTACGACTTTAAAGAAGGCGACCTGCGCGGCATGTATGCGGTGTTTATCCCCGATGTACAGCAGGCACTACAGGAGGCCGTCAGCCCAGAATCCTAGCGCCCTAGGATTCTACCGATGCCATTCGGTGATGCCGCCCGGTTTGTCGATCAGGGTAATACCCTCCGCCTGGAGCAGATCGCGGATGCGATCTCCCTCGGCGAAATTCTTGGCGGCGCGGGCTTCTCTCCGCTGGGTTAGCAGGGCTTCGATTTCGTCGTCAGATAATCCACCTGTAGATGCTTCGGGGGTTTCGGGACTTGCTTCTAAGCCGAGGACTTGGGCCAGGTTAGCCAGGGTTTGCCAGTGCTGGCGCAGGGTGGCGGCATCCGTATCGGCTTGGCCCGTGTGGGTGATGAGGTTGCCCGCCCGCCGCAGTTCCTTGGCAAGATCGAACAGCACGGCGAGGCCCCCAGCGGTGTTGAGGTCGTCATCCATGGCCGATTGAAAGGCTTTGACAGAGTCGGAGTCCTGATCGATGGAGAACTCCTGAACCTCCTCCCAGCCCAGTTTGGGGCCAAACTGATAGCCAAACCGCAGACCTTCTTGCAGGG
>CAZWNR010000121.1:0-9256 GCA_964635665.1 uncultured bacterium
TGGGCGGGGGCTTAGAACCAACCCGCCTGGGGATAACCATCGATCAATTGCCCCACCATCACCGCATAGTTGGCCCGCCCGTGGATAAAGTCATCGGTCCCATCGATGGGGTCAATGAACCACAGCCGCCGCTGGGGCGCTTGTAGCTGGCGCACCGTGGCCCGGTTTTCCTCGGTAATAATGCCGTCCTCGGGAAATAGCGCCCGAAAACCCATCAGGAGCTTTTCATCCAAGGCCCGATCCACCGTGGTGACGTAGTCATCTAGCCCCTTTTCAAACACCTGAAAACCCATGTAAGACTGCTGGCGGGCATAGTCGCCACAGACCGTCATCAGGTGGCGAATGGCGTAACAATCTGGCGAACTCAGGCCCATGGTGGCAAAGCCCATGCAGAAACAGCGATCAGCCCTAGTCTAGCCGGAACCGGTCTAGGAAAGGCCAGGTTCCGTCCCTCGCCATCTGCCACTGACCGATACCTGGGGCGATTGCCGAGAAGTCGCTATGCTAGGAAAGCTAAACCCAAAATTTTTGTGACCCTTGACCATGGCAACTGAACCGATTCATGTGATTGGCGGCGGCCTTGCGGGCACCGAAGCCACCTGGCAAATTGCCCAGGCGGGGGTGCCCGTGGTGCTCCATGAAATGCGGCCCCAGCGCACCTCTCCGGCCCACCACAGCCAGGAGGTAGCGGAACTGGTGTGCAGCAATTCCTTTGGGGCCCAGGCCACGGATCGGGCGTCGGGGTTGCTCCATGAGGAACTGCGGCGGCTGGGGTCGGTGATTATTGCCAAGGCCGACGAGCATCAGGTGCCAGCGGGGGGTGCCCTGGCGGTGGATCGGGGCCACTTTAGCCACGACCTCACCACCACCCTAGAACGTCATCCCCTGATTGAACTGCGGCGGGAGGAGGTGCACCAAATCCCGACCGAGGGCATTACGGTGCTGACCACTGGCCCCCTCACGACGGAATCCCTAGCCGAAGACTTGCAACGGTTCACCGGGCAAGCCTACATGAGCTTTTTCGATGCCGCCAGCCCCATTGTGGTGGGCGACAGCATCAACCGCGACGTGGCCTTCATGGCCTCCCGCTACGACCGGGGCGAGGCCGCCTACCTCAACTGCCCCATGAACCGGGAGCAGTACCTCCACTTTTGGACGGAACTCTGCAAGGCGGAACAGGCGGAACTGAAGGACTTTGAGCGGGAAACCGCCAAGTTCTTTGAAGCCTGCCTGCCCATCGAAGAAATGGCCCGCCGAGGGGAAGATACCATGCGCTACGGCCCTCTCAAACCCGTGGGGCTATTTGATGGGCGGCTGGGGGATTTCAAAGATCCGAATAACAAAGACAAAAAGCCCTACGCCGTGGTGCAACTGCGCCAGGAGGATCGCCAGGGCCAGCTTTGGAACATGGTGGGCTTTCAGACCAACCTGCGCTGGGGCGAACAGTCGCGGGTGTTTCGGCTGATTCCGGGCCTAGAAAACGCCGAATTTGTCCGCATGGGCGTCATGCACCGCAACACGTTTATTAACTCTCCTGAACTGCTGCACCGCACCCTTCAGTTCAAAACCCGGCCTACCCTACTGGCGGCGGGGCAACTGGTGGGTACCGAGGGCTACACCGCAGCGACGGCGGGGGGCTGGCTGGCGGGTACCAATGCGGCGCGGCTGGCCCTGGGGCTGGAACCCCTGGATCTGCCCGTCACCACTATGATGGGGGCGCTGTTCGACTTCATCAGCACGGCGGAACCCAAGCACTTCCAGCCGATGCCGCCCAACTTTGGCATTTTGCCCGCCCTGCCCAGCAAAATTCGCAACAAGCGCGAACGCTACGGACAGTATCGCGACCGGGGGTTAGCGGATCTAGACGCCTGGGCCTCCCAATATCGAATTTCCCTTATGGAGAGACCCCTCAGCGCCTAGAGCACATCGGTTCAGTCTTGAGAGCAACCCGGTTTCTTGGTCAGTGCGCCTTCGAGATTTGGCCTTTCCAAGATTAGAAACCGGGTTGCTGTACGGCGTTCTAGCCCACCGCTAAACTTTCCCCGGCTAGGCGCAGGGTGGCGCGGTCGAGCACGCTGGTGGCGGCGTTGCCGTTGAGGGTGACGAGCCCCAGGGCCTGGAGATCCGCTTCCACCATCAGGTAAACCAGTTCCTCAAAGCTGACCGAAGGCTCCCAACCAAGCTGGGCCTTGACCTTGGTGGGGTCGCCAATCAGCAGATCCACCTCAGCGGGGCGCAAGTAGCGCTCGTCAAAGGCAACGTAGTCTTCCCAGTTAAGGTTGACATGGCCAAAGGCCAGTTCCAAAAATTCGCGCACAGAGTGGGTTTCCCCGGTGGCCACCACATAGTCATCGGGGGCCTCCTGTTGCAGCATCAGCCACATGGCTTTGACGTAGTCCTTGGCGTAGCCCCAGTCGCGCTTGGCGTCTAGGTTACCCATGTAGAGTTTGCTTTGCTTGCCAGCTACAATGCGGGCCACGGCGCGGGTAATTTTGCGGGTGACAAAGGTTTCGCCTCGGCGGGGCGATTCGTGGTTAAACAAAATGCCGTTGCAGGCAAACATGCCGTAGGATTCGCGGTGGTTGATGGTCTGCCAGTGGGCATAGACCTTGGCACAGGCATAAGGGCTGCGAGGGTAGAAGGGAGTGGTTTCGCTTTGGGGCACCGCCTGCACCTTGCCGTACATTTCCGAGGATCCGGCCTGGTAGTAACGCACATCGATTCCTGTGCGCTGGCGATAGTCGCGGATCGCCTCCAGCAAACGCAGGGTACCCATGCCTACGGCATCGGCGGTATATTCCGGAGAATCGAAGCTCACCCGTACGTGGGATTGCGCCCCTAGGTTGTAGATTTCGGTGGGCTGAACTTCTTCTAGGATGCGGCGCAGGGTGGTGCCGTCCGTTAGATCACCGTAGTGCAAAAAGAGACGGGCACTGTCGCTATGGGGGTCTTCGTAGAGATGATCAATACGATCCGTATTAATGGTAGACGTACGGCGAATAATGCCGTGGACCTCGTAGCCTTTTTCTAATAGTAATTCGCTTAAATAGGAACCATCCTGGCCGGTAATACCAGTAATCAAGGCTTTTTTAGAACTTGTCATCGTTACTGCTGGAATAAACAACTCGGACCAACTGAGTGAATGGAAGCACAACGTGTTGCCCCCCAATCGTCTGGCTCCTACCGGCCTAACCCATCCCACGGATCGGTTGGGCACAGCGGGGCAGAACCCCGACGATATCTGAACATCTAGGGAGGGTTGGATGCTGCTGTGGCACCACCCAACCTGCGGGAAATGAACTAGACCTCTAACCCATGCGGTAGAAGTCCTTCACCCCGGCAAAGCGGGTTTGACGAGATTGACGACGGGTAAATTCCCCCACGCTGGGGTTGCCCGTCGCCAAAATCACCCCCGATGCCTGCATCCACAGATCCTGGGGGGCCGGGGTCAGGTGGTAGACATTGGCATCGGTTTTACGAACGTGGTACCACTGGCTTTCCTGGCAATGATCACACCAAAAGGCCTCTAGCCATTCGCCCTCCAGCGGCACACTGGCCTGGTGGGCCATTAGGGTGAGGGCGGTGCGTCGGCCCATGCCCCGCTGTTGCAGGTGTTCGGGCTTGCTGGCAAAGAGGGGATGCTTTTGGCTGACGCTATCGAGATAGACCTGGTGGGTGGGGCAAAAAATCGCCCGCCGCTTAGACCGTTTACGATTGCGCGTACGCTGTTCTGCCATGGGAAACCCTTTACGACGACGTCCTAATTACATAGGTTCTAGGGGTTGGCTATCAATCAGGACAAAATCCTCTATTCCTAGGGAAATTGCCTAGATCCTACGCCTGTTCACCCATACTTGATAAAACCCGATTTAACCGGCGATGGACACGGGTGACTACCACCTGTTTCGCCGACAAATACAAAAAGGGCGGAATGGTTAGGGCATAGCGTTTCCAAAGCCGACCCGGTTCTTGAGACAGGCGATAGAGCCACTCCAGACCGGACGATTGAACCCACTGGGGTGCGTGTTTTTTAATGCCAGCATAGACAGGAAAAACCCCGCCCACACCCACCATGGTGGCTCGAATTTTATTGCGGTGCTGGTGCATCCACATCTCCTGTTTCGGGCAGCCTAGGGCCACAAATAAAATCCCGGCTCCGCTATTGTTAATGGCTTCTACTACCTGCCGATCCTCCTCGGTCGTGAGGGAACGAAAGGGCAGAGGTTCCATGCCCGCAATGTTGAGATGGGGAAACTCTTGGCATAGGCGCTGGTGCATTTTCGCCAGGGTATCAGCATCGGTGCCAAGGAAATAAACGCCTAAACCCGTTTGCTCGGCCCGCCGACAAACCTCACGCAAAATGTACATGCCAGCGACGCGGTCGTGGGTGCTTTTTCGGAGCAAATTTAGCGTCCACACCAGGGGCATACCATCGGGGGTCAACAGATCGGCACGGCTCAATACATGGGCAAAGGCGTCGTTCCATCGGGCTTCCATCAACATATGAACATTGGCCACGCACACGACTCGGCTAATGCGCTGATGTCCCCATTGCATGATGAGATCAATCTGATCAGCAAAGGAACTTGCGGCAATAGAGAAACCAAGAACGGGCTCACAGATGACACGCTTAAGGTTTGACATGATCCTAAGGGCTTAGAAGGACAATCTGTGGTAGACGCCCCGATAGGATTTGTCGTTAAAAATGACTAAGTAAAGGTCAAATGGGTCATGGATATCGGTCTTGGCGTCTCTTGACGATCATGGGGGCTAAAAAGTTCACTAAAGCGCAAAATTTAAATCCTGTTTCGTATGCTAGGAGGGAAAAGACTCGCGATTTTGAGGGGTTTGCTCCTGACAGAGGACAGCGATTTACCGCAGTTCTCGGTTCAGTGAAGCACCCATCTTGGGATTTCAAATCTCCTTCAATTTCTATCTGCAGCCGATATACACTATTCCCCCTTATTAAGGGGGAATGGGAGGATATTCACGATGAATCCCACTCAAGTGAAATCGCCTATGGGTAGATTGCGTACTGACAAATTTCACCGATCAACGGCGTAAAATACGGCCAGATCGGAGTGGTAGATCGATGAGACAAGCCTGACAGACTAGCATTGCCGACATGGAGGGATAGGCAATGGAGGCGGTCTCAACCCTGGAAAAATCTGTGATGCACTGCTTGAACGAAACCCCTGAAACTCGATGTAAACCCCACGACTGAACATCATGGAACCTACAAATCTGACACTCACTTTGCCACGATAACCGAAAACCCGTGAAAATACCGAACTTCCTTTAGCGAATCTTGCCTCGGCTTGCCCTACTGCGAAAGTTTCGTGAAGACCTCCGAGAATTCCGGGGTAAGGGCCAGAACCTTACGGATCTGGTGAAGCGACCTCGGATATTGGACTGGGCCGACCTTGGCGCATCCGCCTAGAGCATGGCTAGAGAAATCGGTTCACCCATCCTTCCAGCCCCCCGAGTCTAGGACACACGCAGCCCTCGCCCCCGTTTTAGGGAGTCACATCCTATGCCGTCGATGACGACACAGACGCCGCCCCACCCTTGCAATACCGCCGCCATGGTCAAAGCTGAAATGAGTTCATGGCCCCAGACCGAGCGTCAAGCTCTCCCCCTGAGTCAACCATGGCTGGTGGGATTGGCAGGACTGAGTTTTCTGCTTGCCATGGGTTCAGGAGGTCAGGCTGCCCTCGCCCAGCGGATGCCCCGCAGCATGGGGGAGACCCAACCCTTGGCCCAGCCGATTTCCCGCCCCGCCCCTCAGCCTGGGATGGCGGTTCCCCCTCGTCCTGCAGCCGTGGCTTCCCCAGCCTTGAACGATCCCTACACCCTGGGGCCGGGAGATCGTGTCCAGATGGCGCTATTTCAGTTACCCCAATACAGCGGCGAGTTTGAGGTGCAGGTGGATGGCACCCTGAGCTTGCCCTTAGTGGGGAATGTGTCGTTGCAGGGGCTGCCCTTAGAGGCGGCCTCGGATCGCATTTCCCAACGCTACAGCCAGTATCTGCGGCGTCCGGTAGTGACGCTAAATTTGCTGGCCCGTCGGCCCTTGGTGGTAGCCATTGCCGGGGAAATTAATCGCCCTGGCTCCTACGCCCTACGCATTGAGGGCACCGCCTTTCCAAAGCTGACCCAGTTGCTAGAGGCGGCGGGGGGCATTACCCAAAGCGCCGACCTGCGCCAGGTGGAGGTGCGCCGCCAACACCAGGGCCGCACCCAGATCTTTACCGCTAACCTGTGGGACCTAATCAACACCGGTAACCCCAACCAGGATGTGGTGTTGCGGGATGGCGACAGCATTTACATTCCCTCCACCCTGGTGCCCCTAGAGGAGGCTCCCATTCTGGCCTCGGCGACATTTTCCACCGACCTCACCCGACCGATCACCATTGCGGTGGTGGGGGAGGTGTTTCGTCCGGGAGCCTATACCCTGCGCGGTGGGCCAACCCGCACGGGCGATGCCGGACTGCCCGGCGGGGAGGGGGGGGCCAGCGCTAGCCCGGTGAAGGTGAGCGACGCCATTCAGATTGCTGGGGGCATTAAACCCAGGGCCAACATTCGCCAGGTACAGATCCGCCGCCTCACTCGTAGTGGCCGTGAGGAGGTGTTTTCGGTGGATCTGTGGAGCCTGCTGCAAACCGGAGAAACCCGCCAAAACGCCATCCTCCAAGAGGGGGACACGGTGTTTATTCCCACCGCCACGGCGGCCATCACCCCAGAGGAAGCGACCCAGGTGGCGGGAGCCAGCTTTTCCCCCAACACCATCCGCATCAATGTGGTGGGCGAGGTGCAGCGGAGCGGGTTGGTGGAGGTTCCCCCCAATACCACCCTCAACCAGGGCATTTTGGCGGCGGGGGGCTTTAACACCCGTGCCCAGGAGGATGTGGTGGGCCTCATTCGCCTTAACCCCGACGGCAGCGTCACCCAGCGAGAGGTTGCCATCGACTTTGCCCTCGGCATCGACGATGAGAACAATCCAGCCCTGCAAAACAACGACATTATCATCGTAGGGGCCAGCGGCCTAGCCCAGTTCTCCGACACCGTCGGCAGTGTGGCCAATCCCATTGGCGGCATTCTCTCCATCTTCTCTGCGCCCTTCCGCCTGCTGAATTTGTTTGACTAGGGCTTAATGCGTCCCCGATGGGTACCCGTTAGAATCCCGACCACTTTGTTCCCCTCCCGTTGTTTACTCACCAGAATCAGGGATGAAAGCCGACTCTATCAATCTCGTGCCGCTGAACACCGAAACCTCCCCCAATGCGCCCAGCGAAGAGATGCTGGACTTGGGACGGATATTCTCTACCCTGCGGCGAAAGGCCTTGTTAATCCTGGCCATTACGGCGGCGGTAGGCACCGTAGCGGGGCTGCGGGCACGGCTCAGCCCTCCCACCTACTCGGCCCTGTTTGAAATTTTGATTCAGCCCCCCACCGGGGAGGCCCAGGTGGCCTCATCCATTGTGGGCCAAACGGTGCAGCCCAATGATGTGATGCTGAGCCTGGACGACCAAGTGAGGATTCTCACGAGTCCGGGGGTGCTCCAGCCCGTCATCGAGCAAATCAAAACCGAAAACCTGACCATTTGTAACGCTGCCTTTTTGGCCCCAGATCCCACCGAAGCGGGGGCTGAATTGCAAATTCAGGCTGAGGAGCAGTGCTACCGCCAGGTGCGTCAGGCCCTTAACATTGAGCTAACGGAGGCTCCGAGGGGCAGCAATGTCCAGGCCAGCCGCATTTTTCGGGCGCAGATGGTGGGCCGATCACCCCAGGAAGTGCAGCGCATTGCTGATCTCATTGCCCAGCGGTTTTTAGACTACGGCCTAGAATCACGCCAGCGAGATATTCAGCAGGGCATTGCCTTTTTGGATGAAAAACTGCCCGAAGTGCGATCCCAGGTGGATACCCTCCAAATTGAGCTAGAAAACCTGCGCCAGGGCAACAACCTGATTACTCCAGAGTCTCGCGGCAGCCAGCTCACCTCCCAAATCAACACCTACGAAAGCGAGTATCTCAACGTCTTAGTGGAGCTAGAGGGCATCCTTAACCTCTATGACGGTCTGCAACAACAACTGCGGCAACGGCCCCAGGATCAGGCGGTCTCCCCGGTGCTGAGTGAAAACGGCCGGTATCAGGCCCTGGTGCAAGAACTGCTGAAGCTCGATAACGAGATTGCGGCGGCCTCCACCCTCTTCCTAGACACCAGCCCCGATCTCCAGGTGCTGAAGGAACAGCGCCAAAACCTCCTCACCCTCCTGGCCCGTGAGGGCCGCAACACCCAGCAGGAACTTGCCCTCCAGATCGAAGGCCTCGCCACCCGTGAGGAAGCCCTGCGGCGCACCCTTGAGTCTCTCAATGTGGAGGTGGATTCCCTGGCGGCGGTGGCTCGACAGTTCAGTGATTTGGACCGCGAACTGGCCATTGCCACCGAAAACCTCACCCAACTGCTGGCCCGTCGGGAAGCCCTGCAAATTGAGGCGGCCCAGCGGGAACTGCCCTGGGAGCTGATCACCCCTCCCACCCTCACCATCAGCAACACCAGCCTGCCCCGCAACCTGGCCCTAGGGATTGTGCTCGGTCTCCTTCTGGGCGTGGGCGTGGCCTTGGCCCTCGATGCCCAGAAGGACGTGATCTACACCCCCAGCGACCTGAAACGGATCACCCCCGTTCCCATGCTGGGGCTGATTCCCCACAACGAAATGGTGGAACGGGGCTACGACGAAGCCTATTTACTTAAGCTGTATCAGCGAGGGCCAACCCTGGACCCCGAGGGGGCCTCCTCCCTGGGGAATGGCACTGTGCCCCCCAATGGTCTTCACGCCTACAAAGAAGCCTTTCGATCCCTGGCCGCTAACCTCCAGCGCATCGACAGCCCCCAATCGATTCGATCCGTGGTGATGAGCTCCGTGGAGGCCGATGTGACCGACTCCACCACTGCCGCCTACCTGGCCTGGGCCACCGCCGAAATGGGCAAACGCGTCCTGCTGATCGACGCCGACTTCCGCTTTCCCCACCTGCACACCTTCCTAGATCTGCCCAACCAACACGGCCTCAGCAACATTCTGGCCGGAGAACTCGATCTCAAACACGCCATCAAACGGTCGCCCCTAGAGCCCAACCTGTTTGTGCTCACGGCGGGCAGCAGCACCCACGACCCCGTCCGACTGCTCTCGGCCCATCGGCTGCGCCAGTTCATCAGCAAAACCGAAGCCTATTTTGACCTGATTATCTACGACGC
>CAZWNR010000122.1:0-9251 GCA_964635665.1 uncultured bacterium
TTCAATGGGGTCACTCTTCTGTTTGCCGATATTGTGGGGTTTAGCCAGGTGTCGGCCCAGATGACGCCCTGCGACCTAGTGCGCCAGCTCAACCGCATTTTTTCCCGCTTTGATGAACTAGCCGCCCGCCACGGCCTCGAAAAAATTAAAACCATTGGCGATGCCTACATGGTGGCGGCGGGGGTGCCGATGCCCAGGGCCGACCATGCCCAGGCCATCGCCCAAATGGCCCTGGATATGCAGGCCACCATTGGTGATTTCCGTCGCCCCGACGGCCAGCCCTTTCAACTGCGCATTGGCATTAACTCTGGCAGCTTGGTGGCCGGGGTAATTGGCATTCGCAAGTTTATCTACGACCTCTGGGGCGACACCGTTAATATCGCTAGCTTCATGGAATCGAGTGGCGAGGCAGGCAAGATTCAGGTGTCTGACCTCAGCTATGCCCTCCTCAAGAAAGACTTCATTTGCGAGCCTCGGGGCAACATCACCCTCAAAAGCGGCGATTCTATCCCGACCTACTGGCTCGTGTCTCGATCCGCCCTCGATCCGCCCCCAGGCAGGGTAGTGGAGTTTTGCCTACCCATCCAACCAACCCTGTGCTAGGGCGAAAATCCCCTGGTAGGCTAGGGAGGATAGTCCCTCGGTACCGCTATGCTCGATTTGATCCAGCTCACGGGCAAACAGCGCCAGTTTGTGGCCCTGTTGCAGCAACAGACCCAGGTGATCAGCCTCAATGGGTTGTGTGCCCAGCACGGGTTTGACATCAACTTCATCAACGGCTTTTTGCGTAGCGGTGCCCTAGAGGGCTATGTGCAATGGCAAGAGCAAGCTCACCAAACCTGGCGGCTCACCCCCAAGGGGGAAAGTCTGCACAACCAACTGCCCGGTATGGCCCTGGCGGAGCGGCTTCTAGGGGGCATCACCGATAGGGCTACCCTCCAGGCCGAACTAGGCACCGCCTTCAGCCTCCACTACGGGGCTCTGCGTCGCGAACAGGCCGTGGATCTTGCGGATGGCGAAGGCGAAGGCCAGGTCGTCATTCTCAAATCGGCGGTGCTAGCAGCCTACCAACAGCGACAGGCTCTCCTCACCCAAATCACGGCGGGGCAGGGGGGAGTGGATCCCACATCGGCCTCCCTAGACTGGCTACAACGGCAGGGCTACGTTACCCCCCATAGGGAAATTGACTACAGCCTGGCGGTGCTGCCGGCCCTGCAAACCCTCACCCTCAGCGACGTAGTTACCACCCTCACCAGTGAGTTGATTCTGTCGGGGCAGTGGCAGCAGGTTACCCTCAAGCCCTACGACATCCATACCGAAGTGCCCGATGTGGCCTACGGTCGGCCTACGATCCTCACCCAGTGCGTCCAGCGCATCCGCGATATCTTTCTCAACATGGGTTTCGATGAAATGGCGGGTTCTATGGTGGAATCGGCCTTCTGGAACTTTGACGCCCTCTTCACCCCCCAAGATCACCCCGCCCGCGAGGTACAGGACACCTTCTACCTGGCCAACCCCCAAACCGTCCCCCTGCCGAAGGATGCCGATCTAATTCAGCGGGTACGCCATGGCCACGAAACCTACTACGGTGGTCAGTGGACGGAGGCCGAAGCCAGCCGCGCCCTTCTCCGCGCCCACACCACCACCTCCACCGCCCGCCTGCTATACCAACTTCAGGGCCAAGACGGCAAGTATTTTTCCATCGACCGGGTGTTTCGCAATGAAACCGTAGATCGCACCCACCTGGCGGAATTTCACCAAATCGAAGGGGTCGTTGTTGGCGAACTGCTGAGCGTGCGCACCCTGATGGGCTACCTCACCTATTTTTACGAACGTCTGGGCTTTAAAAACCTCAAGTTTAAACCCACCTACAACCCCTACACCGAGCCCTCCCTGGAGGTGTTGGCCTACCATGCCCCCAGCGGTGGCTACATCGAAGTGGGCAACTCCGGGCTGTTTCGCCAGGAAATGCTAGAACCCCTAGGCTGTGGCCACAAAGCTACCGTGGCCTGGGGCCTAGGGCTAGAGCGCATTGCCATGCTGCTCTATGGGGTGGATAAACTCTCCGACCTGATTGGGCCAGAGATCGCCATTCAGCTCAACCCCTAGGAATTGAACGACAATGCCTGATCAGTCCAGGGACGTTAGTGACGACGCAGCAGCGGGAGCGTCAAAGGCGCTAACTTTCACGCAGGACATAACCAACCCCACGCACGGTTTGAATCAGACGCTTTTCGTTCTCGCCGTCAATTTTGAGCCGCAGGTAGCGAATATAGACCTCAATCACGTTAGATTCACCGACAAAGTCGTAGCCCCACACGTTCTCAAGGATTTGCTCCCGGTGCAACACCTCACGGGGATGTTCCATTAAATATTTGAGCAGGTCGAACTCTTTCATCGTGAGTTCAATCACCCGACCATTGCGGGCTGCATGGCGGTTTACTAAATCTAGGGTGAGTTCGCCAAAGCGCAGACTTTCTACCTCAGCCGGACTAGACTTTAGGTAAAGCTGCACCATTTTGAGAAAGGCATCGGCCCGGTAGGGCTTGAGGAAATAGTCATCCGCCCCGCATTCTAGGCAGGCCACCCGATCCTCGAGACTTTCCTTCACCATCAGCAGCACAATGGGCGTTTTGATTCCCTGTTGCCGCAAAGCCTGGCAGGCCGCTAACCCCGACTCATTGCCCAACAGCCGATCCACCACAATCAGGGCGGGGCTGATGTCGGCGGCCAAGGCAAGACCTTCTTTGCGACTATAGGCTATCACCGGATGATAGCCCGCCTCCTGAAGGTCAAGTCCCATCTGGCGAGTTTGGCCCTCGCTAGTACCTAGGATTAAAATGGTGGGTTCCGACGCTGCTGCGGTGCCCATAGCCTCCTCAGTCCGTTTGGGTATCGGTCAAATTTGGTATCGGTCAAAACATCGCGATTATAGCGCGTGGAAGCCGTGGCCTTGGAAAACATAAAAGGGGAAGGCCGCCAAGCCCTCCCCTTAAGTCATCAATCGCGATGAACTAACGCTACGGATACGCAACTTTGGTAGATCGCCAATTTCCCCAAGCCCCAGCCCTAAATCCCTCCCCCAAGTTGGAAGAGGGACTGTGAATAACCTCCGGCTCCCCTCTCCCACAGGGAGAGGGGTTGGGGATGAGGGCTAATAGCCTGGGTGCTCCCCTGAGGTTAGCTCTCGGCGGAGATCAACTCACGCCGATGCTCAGACTGAATGGTGACCTTGCCGCTGTCGTCCACATCCACGGTGGCGGTGTCGCCATCGCCCAACCGACCGGAGAGAATTTCCTCTGCCAGGGTGTCCTCCAGCAGGCGCATGATCGCCCGACGCAGCGGACGTGCCCCGTAGCTGGGGTTGTAGCCCTCTTCCACCAGGCGCTCCTTGAAGCGCTCGGTGACTTGCAGGTTGATGTTCTTCTCGGTCAGACGGTTGAACACTTCCTTCAGCAGGATGTCGGAGATTTGCTTCACCTCGTCCTTGGTGAGCTGGCGGAAGACGATGATTTCGTCTAGACGGTTGAGGAACTCTGGGCGGAAGTACTGCTTCAGTTCCTCGTTCACCAGGGAGCGAATCCGGTTGTATTGGGATTCGGCCTGATCCTGCTCGAACTCGAAGCCAAGGCCACCGCCGCCTTTTTCGATCACCTTGGAACCGATGTTGGAGGTCATAATCAGCAGGGTGTTCTTGAAGTCCACCGTGCGGCCCTTAGCATCGGTCAGGCGACCGTCTTCCAGGATTTGCAGCAGCATGTTGAAGACATCGGGGTGGGCTTTTTCGATTTCGTCGAACAGCACTACGGTGTAGGGCCGACGGCGGACGGCTTCGGTAAGCTGCCCCCCTTCGTTGTAGCCCACATAGCCCGGAGGCGAACCGATCAGCTTGGAAACGGTGTGCCGCTCCATGAATTCGGACATATCCAGGCGAATCATCGCTTCTTCGGAGCCGAAGAAGTAGGAGGCCAGGGATTTAGCAAGTTCCGTCTTACCAACCCCGGTGGGGCCAGAGAAGACAAAGCTAGCGATGGGACGGTTGGGGTTCTTGAGGCCCACCCGTGCCCGACGAATGGCGCGAGAGATCGCCTTCACCGCTTCGTCTTGGCCGATCAGGCGCTGGTGCAGGGTATCTTCCATGTGCAGCAGCTTCTCGGACTCGGACTCGGTGAGCTTGTTCACCGGCACCCCTGTCCAGGAGGCGACGATATGGGCGATGTCCTCCTCACCTACCACGGGTTGATCTTCCCCATCGGCGTCTTCGGTGGCCTTATTGTGGGCAATGGCGCGAATTTCCGCCTTCAGTTCCATCTCCCGATCCCGCAGTTCTCCGGCCTTATCAAAGTCTTGGGAACGGACGGCATTGTCCTTATCCTTCAGCACCTGGCGCAGTTCCCGATCCTTCTCCTTGGCTTCGGGGGGAAGCTGGGAGTTGATCAGGCGCACGCGAGAACCCGCTTCGTCGATCAGGTCGATGGCCTTGTCGGGCAGGAAGCGGTCGGAGATATAGCGATCCGAGAGCTTGGCCGCAGCCTCCAGGGCTTCGTCGGAGATCTTCAGCTTGTGGTGCTTCTCGTAGCGATCCCGCAGACCGTGAAGAATTTCGATGGTTTCGTCAACGCTGGGTTCACCCACCATCACGGGCTGGAAGCGGCGTTCCAGGGCAGCATCGCGCTCGATGTGCTTGCGGTACTCGTCGAGGGTGGTGGCCCCGATGCACTGAAGCTCACCCCGTGCCAGAGCGGGCTTGAGGATGTTGGCGGCGTCAATCGCGCCCTCAGCAGCCCCCGCCCCAATCAGGGTGTGGACTTCGTCAATCACCAGGATGACGTTTCCGGCAGTGCGGATCTCATCCATGATTTTCTTGAGGCGTTCTTCAAACTCGCCTCGGTACTTGGTGCCCGCCACCAGCAGGCCGATGTCCAGCGTCACCACCCGGCGATCTTCCAGAATATCGGGTACGTCACCGTTGCCAATGCGCTGGGCCAAGCCCTCGGCGATGGCGGTTTTACCCACACCGGGTTCGCCAATCAGCACTGGGTTGTTTTTGGTGCGCCGACCGAGGATTTGAATTACCCGCTCGATTTCCTTTTGGCGACCCACCACCGGATCCAGCTTGCCATCGGTGGCCATCTGGGTCAGGTTGGAGCCAAACTCGTCCAGGGTGGGGGTTTTGGTACGCCCACCGCTGCTTCCGGCAGAAACCTCGGCGGTTTCCCCCAGCATCCGAATCACTTGGGTGCGCACCTTAGACAGGTCAACGCCTAAATTTTCAAGCACGCGGGCCGCGACCCCCTCGCCTTCGCGGATCAGCCCCAGGAGCAGGTGCTCGGTGCCAATGTAGTTGTGGCCAAGTTGCCGAGCCTCCTCGAGGGAGAGTTCAAGCACACGCTTAGCTCTGGGGGTAAAGGGAATTTCGACGGCCACAAAGCCAGAACCGCGACCAATGATCTTTTCGACCTCGATACGAGCGTCTTTCAGGTTGACGCCCATGGACTTTAAGACCTTGGCGGCCACGCCCGTGCCTTCCCCAATCAGCCCCAGCAGGATTTGTTCGGTGCCCACAAAGTTGTGGCCAAGCCGACGTGCTTCCTCCTGAGCCAGCATGATGACCTTGATAGCTTTTTCTGTGAAGCGTTCAAACATGATGGTATTTATCACCTGGTGCGTGCCGGATAGGCTAAATTCTAGCACAGCGATTTTTATGGTTTGTGGCCCATCAAACCATCGGTTTTGCCGAAGGTGGACCGGATCCCCACAATTCCCAAAATGACGCTGGGATCAAGGCCGATCAAGCTCTCACTTCGGAAGAAAATATTAATTTTCGCAACCTTAATGGTTCGGTTTTAGGTTCGGTTGGCTACATTTTTTGGGGTCATAATCTGTATTCCCCGCTGCGCTAATCGGGCCTCGGTGTCGGTGCGTCTAGATCGCAAATTTTCCTGAAATGCAGCAGTTTTTAGGGCATTTTGCCAGAGAATCAAGGCATCCTCGCCGTCTTGATAGTATCGCCTGCGGGTGCCTAGGGCCGCAAAACCCAGGCTCTCATAGAGGCGAATCGCCCGCTGGTTGGAAATCCGTACCTCTAGGGTGGCGCGAGCCATCCCACGGTCACAGGCGTCCTCCAGTAAATGGATTAACAACCATCTCCCTAGCCCTTGCCGCTGGTGGGCGGGAAGGATTCCCATCAGGGTGATGTGGGCCTCGTCCAAAATAGCCCAGTAGCAACCGATCCCCAATAGGTCAGGTGCAGGGACATCGGGATGACTACCGGAAGCCCCATTGGATTCTGGAGACGACGAGCTGAGGACACGCAAACAGGTATTGGGGCTATCCATTTCCCGTCGATAGCCGTCCGCAAGCCATAGCCCTCCTAACACCTGTTGATCGAAATCAACTAGGGCGGGCAGGTGATAGGAGGCGGGAGCGGCGCAAAAAATTTGCCCCATGGGGTAGGGAATCGACACAGTCCTTGATTGTACACTGGTCTATAGGGATGCAACGAATGGCGGCTGGGCCACGGGCCGTCTGTGATTCCGGCCTGGGGGTTGTATGGCTCCCTAGCCCGACCCCTCAACACAGCACTCTACACTTAGCGCAGATTTTTTCTGATTTTTCTATGGTACTCACCTCTTCACCGACCCAGGCTGGCGCACAGAGCAGTCACCGCTACCTAACCGATTCCCCCTCGCCTTCGCCCAACCAAAATCTGCTGCCCCTCACCGCCGCCGTGAATGAGGCGGATCATTTGACCGTGGGCGGCTGCGATGTCGTGAACTTGGTGGAACGGTTTGGGTCACCCCTCTATATTTTGGATGACCACAGTCTACGAGCCGCTTGCCGTCAGTATCGCCAAGGATTCGAGCAGTACTATCCCGGCGAAGCGCTGGTGCTCTATGCCTCCAAGGCCTGGAATTGCCTAGCAGTGTGCGCCATCGTAGCGGCTGAGGGGTTGGGGATCGATGTGGTGTCTGCCGGGGAACTGTTCACCGCCACGGAAGCTGGGGTGAATCCCGACACAATCTACTTCCATGGCAACAATAAATCCGTGGATGAGCTGACCCTAGCCCTGGATGCCGGATGCCGCATCGTCGTCGATAACTGGCATGAGTTAAAAACTCTAGGCGAATTGGCCACCCAGCAGGGCAAAACTGTGCCCATTCTGCTGCGGATTACCCCCGGCATCGAGTGCCACACCCACGAATACATCCGCACCGGCCACCTGGATAGCAAGTTTGGCTTTGATCCCGATCAAATTGAGTCGGTGTTTCAATTTCTAGCCGGACAACCCCAGATGAACTGCCTGGGGGTTCATGCTCACATCGGCTCTCAAATTTTTGAACTCAACCCCCACACTGACCTAGGCGGAGTGATGGCCCAGTGGCTCGTCACCGCTCAGCGCTACGGCCTCACCTTGACGGAGCTGGACGTGGGCGGCGGTCTGGGCATTCGCTACACCGAATCCGATGACCCACCGAGCATCGATACCTGGGTGAAGACCGTCTGCGAGAGCGTGGTCACCGCCTGCGAATCCCAAGGCTTGCCCCTGCCCCGGCTACTGTGTGAACCCGGTCGTTCCCTGGTGGGGAGCGCCTGTGTGACGGCCTACCGAGTAGGCAGCCAAAAAGAAGTCCCCGGCATTCGCAGCTACGCCGCCATTGATGGGGGCATGTCCGACAACCCGCGCCCCATCACCTACCAATCGGTCTATCGCGCCCTGGTAGCCAACCGCATGTCCGCCCCCCTCAGTGAGACCATTACCCTGGCCGGAAAGCACTGCGAATCGGGGGATATTCTAATTAAGGATGCGCCACTGCCTGCCCTGCGTACCGACGATGTGATCACCATTGCCGCCACGGGTGCCTACAATTACAGCATGGCCTCAAACTATAACCGGGTGCCCAGACCAGCGGCGGTCTTAGTCAGGAACGGTGAAGCCCATCTCATTCTGCGACGGGAAACCCTTCAGGATCTTCTGCGTCAGGATTGCTTACCGGAGCTCCTGTTGTCCACGGATCCCTCCGCCTAGGGTACCCTTTCCATCGGCGTATCCCCCATTTGACAAAGGACGACCTGGGTTTCTACTCCCAGCTCCCTCTCTAACGCCTCCGCACTGTCCGCAAGGCACCACTTTCTAGTACGGCATGAACTACCCCTGGGAGCAATGGCTAACCAACCTAGACCGGGTCAGGTTTGTGCTCCAGGCCCTCGATATTGTGCTGGTATTGGCGCTCAGCTATGTCGTTCTGGTCGTCATTGGTGAGCGGCGTACCCTATGGATGGTGCGGGGGTTGATCTTTCTGATGTTGGCGGCGGCACTGAGCAAATTCCTGGGGCTGACGCTGCTGGGGTTTGTGCTAGACAAACTGGTGATTGGCTCAGCGGTGGCCATGGCGTTCATCCTTCAGGGGGAGTTTCGACGCTTGCTAGAATTGCTGGGCCAGGGACGGCTGTGGGAGTTGCTGAGCCAGCCCCGTGAGGCCATGCCTCAACCGGACAGCGTGATTGATGAAATTGTCGACGCCGTGAAGGAACTGTCCCAGAACCGCACGGGAGCCCTCCTAATTTTGGAGGTGGATAAACCCATCGACGAACGGGATTTTTCGGTGCCGGGGGTGCGGCTAAATGCCGAGGTGTCCAAGGAACTCATTCAGACCATTTTTCAGACCACCACCCTACTCCACGATGGGGCAATGCTGATCCGAGGATCGCGCATTCTCGCCGCCGGGGTAATTCTGCCCATTTCGGAGCGGGTGGCCTCTCGCCAGTTGGGCACCCGCCACCGCGCCGCCATGGGCATCACCGAGCGGGTCGATCATTGTGTTTGTGTGGTGGTATCTGAGGAAACGGGCTCGATTTCCTTGGCAGAGGGCGGTATTCTAGATCGGCCTCTCACCAGCAGTCGCCTGCGGAGCATCCTCAACGCCAAGTTTTCTAAGACCGGAGATCGCGAGGCGGTGGCTCCCCAACTGCGCACCCTAGGGCGACGGCTGAGTAGTCAGGCGTTGGCCTTCCTTCTACGGTTATTTCGTCCGTCATCATCGTCTCCCCGAGAGAAAAAATGACCCCCAAACCCCTTGCTTCCCACGCCCTGCCCGCCGATTTAGCCCCCGACCGCCTGCCCCACCATGTGGCAGTCATCATGGATGGCAATGGGCGCTGGGCCAAGCGGCGGGGGCTGCCTCGGATCATGGGCCATCGGCGCGGGGTAGACACCCTCAAAACCCTGCTGCGTGGCTGTCGAGACTGGG
>CAZWNR010000123.1:0-9186 GCA_964635665.1 uncultured bacterium
ATGGCCATTGCCGCCGGGGCCGCCGGTGTGGGCGTGGGTTCCGCCGTCAACAAACTGGATAACCCCCTGGCCATGGTCGCCGTTGTCCGTAAGCTAGCCGAAAGCCTGCAAACCGCTCGGATTGCCGCTCGCGCCTAGGTCGCCCGATCGTCCAGGGTTTCTGAAGAATCCTAGAGTTTTGTCCTTCAGCGCCCTCAGAGCCCCGGTTTCTCCAAGAAGCTGGGGTTCTTGTTCTAGGGTGGCGGGGATCTCCAAGTGTTAATTTAGATGAAGTAATCCGAGGACGTCATGGTGACTGCGGCACTGGCCAATCCTGAAACCAAAACCTGGCAATGGCGAGGGTTTTCCATTCGCTACCAGCAGGTGGGCAATGAAGGCGTACCCATCCTGTGCATTCACGGCTTTGGGGCCTCCAGCGACCACTGGTGCAAGAATTTGCCCGTTTACGGCCAACCGTACCAAGGGCAAGCCTACTGCGCCTACGCCATCGACCTGATCGGCTTTGGCCTGTCCGATAAACCCACCCCTGGCCAGCCCCTCACCTATAGCTTTGAAACCTGGGGGCAGCAAGTCTTAGACTTTTGTCAGGAAATCATCGGCCAGCCTGCGTACCTAGTGGCCAACTCCATCGGTTGTGTGGTGGCGATGCAAGCGGCGGTGGATGCCCCCCCTTGGGTACGCGGCATCGTGATGATGGACTGTTCCCTGCGATTACTTCACGAGCGGCGGCGCGATCAAATTCCCTGGCACCAGCGGGTGAGTACGCCGATTATTCAGCAACTTCTGGGCTATCCGGCGGTGGGGCGATTCTTCTTCAGCCGCATTGCCCGCCCATCGGTGATTCGCAATTTGCTGAAGCAGGCTTACCACGATCACACTGCCGTCACAGACACGTTGGTCAACGCCATTTTAGCCCCCGCCCAAACCCCCGGAGCCGCTGACGTTTTTCTGGCCTTTGTGCGCTATTCCCAAGGGCCACTACCAGAGGACTTGCTGCCCCATCTCTCCTGTCCTGCCTGGATCATCTGGGGACAGGCCGACCCCTGGGAACCTGTAGCCTTGGGCCGCACTCTAGCCGAATATCCCGCCGTGAAAGCCATGGTGGAACTGCCGGAGGTAGGCCACTGCCCTCAAGACGAAGCCCCCGACCAGGTTAACCCCCTAGTGATGGACTGGATCGCCTTGGATTTGGCTGCATCAAACCTCGCCTGAATCCCATCGTCCCCATTCCCAACCTGTCCACTTCAAGCTGACCAACCGCAGGGGCAAGGCTCTCTCGCCCTGCCGAGTGTTCAAAAGGCCACGGGCTGAAAGTCGTCAGGTACCGTGAGTTCAAACACCTCGTCTTGGATGCGGGCAACATAAAGTCCCTCCTGCATCGCCTGCTCCCGCAGGGCATCCGACATATCGACAGCGGCTAAAATACCGAAGACTTGTTTATCCCGATGTTCGGGAAAAAAGTCCCGAAAGCGCTGTAGCTGGGTTTTGAGTTGATCGATGGACGCTTCACGCGCGTGGCTTTTGACCTCGACGATGTAAGCCTGGTTGACAGGCCCATTGGCATAGGCAAGCACATCGAGTTCCATGTGCTGTCCGGCCTTACTGACACGCACACTAGGGCTAATCACCTCCATGCCAAACCGCTGCCGCAGGATGGTTTCCATGGAGGGGAGTGCCAAGCCTTCGGTAAAGCTGCCAAATTTAGCCCCTAATCCGCCGATTTGTTTGCCTAGTTCCTTAATCTGACGGTCGGTTTCCTGCATTCGACGGTCGGTTTCCTGCATTCGACGGTCGGTTTCTTTGAACTGAAGGGCATTTTCTTGAAACTTGCGATCAGTTTCTTGAAACTTGCGGTCGGTTTCTTGGAAGAGGCGAAGAATATCGTCGTAGGTCGGTTGTGGGGTGGCCATAGCGACAGGCAGCTATTTTGGACAATAGTTTAGATGTATTATAACGGTTGGCAAAACCAGGGGTAAATGCTCTACGCGATCCATGGGCCTCGATTCGTCGCCAAGTCAGCCTTATTCTTCTGGAGCCAGGTGTATGGGTGAGCCGAGGTGGTGCAGGGCCCAGCCCAGTCCAAACCCCAACAGCGCCAGCAGCACCATACACAGCCAAGTCTTGCGGTTGGAAAACTTGGCAATCAGCATATCCACACGGGTGAGCAGAGTAACGGCCACCAGCAGCGATAGGTAGGAGAACATCCGAAACTGGGTAACCGCTGCCACCGCCAAGGAGGCTAAGGACAGCGCCATGATCACGTAGCCCAGATCCGACTGAAACCCCATCAGAATGAAACGGCGACAGGTTTTCCAGCAAATGGTACAAAGGGCGGGAAAAACGACGGCAAACCCTAGACTTAGCCCCCAAACGACGGGAGAGGCCGAAATATGGACTAAAAATCCACCGTAGGTGATGTAGGCCGCCATCATCAACACCGAGGACAGCCAAGGGCTATCGATGGCCTGCACCACAGGCTTCCCGCCAACCGCTTGTTTTGTGCTCGATTGCTTTGCCATGGCCAATGCCCCACCATTACCAGCAGTCTACACCACCCCACCAATGAGAAGCCCGCCCCCCAAACGGGAAGCGGGCCAAACAACCCACAGGGAACGACCAACGAATCAGGGCTGCCCTTGCTTTAGCCAATTAAGCTGTTGAGCGCTAGGCAACCCCAACGGTTCTAGGCTGAGAACTAGCCCACGAAGGCCAAACGAGGCTCGGACACCCCAGCGGACTCGGTGCCCTTTAGGTAGGCCAGCATGGTGTCGGCGTCGGACACTTCAAAGGGATCGATGGGGCAGTTGTCGCCGAAGTCGGGCTCCACGAAGATCTTCTCGATGTTGCCATCGTTGACCAACATAGAGTAGCGCCAGGAGCGCATGCCGAAGCCCAGGTTAGACTTGTCTACCAGCATGCCCATCTTGCGGGTGAATTCGCCATTGCCGTCGGGCAGCAGGAAGACGTTCTTAGCGCCGATTTTCAGACCCCACTGGAACATCACGAAGGCATCGTTCACAGACACACAGATGATGGTGTCAACGCCTTGGGCCTGGAACTCTTCGTAGAGTTCCTCGTAGCGGGGCAGGTGGTTGGAGGAGCAGGTGGGGGTGAAGGCACCGGGTAGGGAGAACACCACCACTTTCTTGCCACCAAAGATGTCTTGGGTGGTCAGATCTTGCCAGCGGTAGGGGTTAGAGCCACCCACAGACTCGTCCCGCACACGGGTCTTGAACACTACATCAGGTACACGTTCGATAACGCCCATAATTACCTCTTGAACAATACTGAACTGCGTTTCCAGCCCTCGGCTGTCTCTAAATCAGAATAGTTCTGATTTAAGAATTTTTCAATAAGCATAATCACTTATTGAACTTGTCGTATCTTAGACCACTACCGCTCCTAAGTAAACGTGTTACTGTATTAGGTGTAGTGGTATGCACCAGAGGTATAAGGGAAAACTTTTCCTTCAGATAAATGCCTGGGCTGGAGATAGGTGGCAATGCAGCAACACAGTGAGGATATTGTTCAAACGCTGAAGGCCAAAGGGCTGCGAGTGACGCCCCAGCGCTTTGCTGTATACGCCAATCTGCTCAAGCGCTACGACCATCCCACCGCCGAAGAGATTCTCAACGACCTCAATCAAGACGCCCCCACCTCGTCCCAGGCCACGGTCTATAGCTCTCTGCAAGCCCTGCGCGAGGTCAATCTGGTGCGCGAGGTGCTGCTAGAGGAAGGGGTTCGCCGCTACGATGCCAACGTGGAGCCCCACCACCACTTCCGCTGCAAGGCCTGCGGCTGCATCGCCGATATTCCTTGGGAAGCCCTGGCCCACATCGACATCAGCCGTCTGAGCTCCCGCTGGAAGGTGGAGGGCTACGAGGTGACGGTACATGGGGTCTGTGAGCGCTGCCAGTAAATTTCTGTTGCGTCCATAATGAGTGACACCAAATCCGCATCCCATAACCCCGATTCCCAAAAGGCAGAATCTTAGGTTGCATAGCGCCAAGGGTACCGCAGAGCCTAGGCGACGATACTCCCACCTGACAACGCCCTGACCACCTTGATTAGCCGCAACGCACCACCAGAGAATCGGGGATAGCCAAGCCGGATTTGATATCACCCAGGTGGACTAACGTTTGTTCTCCTGGGTGAAGGGTGACAACGGAGCATCCAGGGATTCTGACCGTGGCCCACCCAGTACCGCACCGATCAGATAGCCCACCGTACAAAGCAGCAGACCATACACATTCAGTCCCAGATCCACCGCATAGCGACCGCTACCTAGGTGTACCCAGGCCGGAAAAATGGGGCTGCCGATGACGTTTTCCGCCACCCGTAGCACGCCAAAGATTAGCCCTGGCCAAAAGGCGAAGTGAAAGCTGAGGGTTCCGGCCCTAGGCAGAAAAGCCAACAGAAAAATGGGAGCCAACCCCATCACCATGGTGCCGCTGATGGTGGTGGCCAAAATAATTGCAGGGCCAACCCGGTCGCCCAGATAAATGCTCAACAGGGGCACATTGCCCAGTAGCGCAATGGCTAAAATCCACCAGCGCCCGATGCGGGCTTGGCCTTCGGTGGGGGCACCCTTGCGGTGGAACCAGTCTCGGGCCCCCAGTTTGGCCACGCTGGAAAAGGTGGAATCCAATGTTGACCCCGCACTGGTCAGCATGATGGCGTTGAACACCAACAGCATGGGCAACCCAAACAGGGCCGGAACCGTGAGGCTGGGCACACCCTCCACCCCAAAGGCCCGCGCATAGAGGCCGACGCTACTAAACAGAAAAATGAATCCGCCGCTGAGCACCCCGGCCCAAATAAAGCCCTTAACCATGGTGCGCGGCCCCGTAATAAAGGCGCGATCCGTCATCACAGGGTCGTGGAAAGGATAACTCAGCACCTGCACCAACGCTAATCCACAAAAGGTGAGGCCCGCACTACGGGTATCGGCATCCACCACGGGTAAGCCCTGCTCCGCCAGCCCCGGCCCCAGGGTGACCAAAATCACCACCAGCAGCACAGCGGCCAACACCATCTGTGCCCCATCGGTCAGCAAGCTGCTGCGTAGCCCGCCCAGCAGGGTGTAATACACCGTAAACAGCGTCACCAGCGCCGCCGCCAGCCAGTAGGACGAGCTGCCCTCTGGGCCAAAGTATAGAGAAAAGACCTTGGTGTTTGACCACACCTCATTAACCAGGCGAATGGCGACGGCTAGCAGAAACAACCGAGCGCACACCTTGCCATATTTGCTGACCAAAAATTCGGGAATCGACCGAAAGCCACCGCGAGTCCGCAGAAAATACAGGGCAATCGCCGCTGTGACAAAGCTGAGATAGTACAAGGCGTAGCCCACCCCGCCTAGCACCCCAAAGGCTTGGCCCAGGCTAGCGGCATTGTCGATGGACTTGGCAAAAATCCAGGAAATGGCGGCACTGGCCACCAGCAACCAAACCCCAGGCGGCTGGCCAGTGGTGGATTGTCCCTCAAAAAACTCCGGCGGGCTCACTCGGTTGGGCGTAGTCTGACGCACCAAATACAGCAAAAATCCACAGTAAGCCGCCAGTAAGCCCCAGGTTAGGGTCGTTTCAACCATAGATGCTCTCTAATTTTCTCAGTAACACAACACAACGCCCTCCGGCATCCATTAAGATGGCAATCCAACACCAGAAAAACGCTGGGTTAAGCGTACGCCCCTTTGCTGAGGAGTCGCTGAGAAAGATAGCCATGGCTAACTAGGCAATCAAACAGATTTCTGTACAAGGGCTTAGCCCGTAGGCCAAGATCATGGGCGGATGGTGTATATCTCTGCCAGAAGGGAGGTTATTCGTCAAAGGCGCTGGATAATATCCTTAATATCTACGATTAACTGGCAAATTCATTGAATAACACCCTAAACCATGGTCTTAGCCAGCCAAAATGATAATTAATTCCTTAAAACCTGGGTGCTATCCCGCGGATTTGATGAATAATACCTGGTATCACGGTGGTTATCTAGCAGATCTAATGCTGAATACATAGTTGGCTGTAGACCTAGCATGAAATCGGGAAAATCTGTATATTCGGAATTATTAGGATTCTTGAGTACATGAACCCACTCAATACCTGATATTGTCAAAGCTCGCGTTACCCCTTAGCAAAAACTTATTTCTTTGGGCAGGTGAAGACATGAATCCGTGGCAAGTTGGTATATTCTTGAGACGATTCTGCGGGTGGAGCATCAATATTCTCTCGGTTTTCATGATCGTCGTTGGTCTGCACCTAACCTTTTCGGGAGAAGACCAAGACGATAGCCTAATTGGGGCTACCAATATCATCCTTGGGGCGACTCTCTTTTCCCTTCCTGAAGATTAGCAGGTAAGCTGATAGGTGTCTGTGGATCAGTCCTTTCGAGCAAGGTAGATTGAGCGACTTTCAATTATCGGGGAACATCCCTTTTAGTCAAGGGTTCTAGCTTCCTAGATAGCGTGAGTAATTTCCACAATTTGAAAGGTTTCTGATAGCGTTCGCTAAAAACTTCCGTGCTATAGCTACTCTTGTAGCGTGCGTTCTCTACGTTAACTCCCACCACTCCAACAATATTTTTTGGGGACGCCCTCTTAGACATTGAGGAGGAATCAACTCTATGAATACTATAACAAGGCTCGGAACATTCAATGACGTCTTGAATGGTTCGCCTCAGAATATAGTCGATATATGTTGTGCACTCAGGGCATTAATATCTGACTTGCATCCTGATTGCACAGAGGTTCCAAGACCTGGTGAGCCATCTGCGGCCTATGGGTTCGGAGAGAAAAAGATGTCGGAAGCTTATGCATACATCATGCCGCAAAAGACATATGTTAATCTCGGATTTTATCATGGTGCAAGTCTTGAAACTGAAAATTCATTTCTTGAGGGTATAGGAAAGAAACTGAGGCACATCAAGGTGAAAGACCTTAACATGGCAAAATCCGTGGAAATTAAAAGTATTATCATGGCTGCAATTAGAGAACGCAGGAATGCATTAGGACTGTGACGACTCAATATAGGGATGGATTTCGGTTTGGTTACAATGTAGCGGTTTAGTTGAGAGAATGTCCCATATTGTAAAGTCAAAAATTCTGGAAGGAGATCTTTACTATGACATCCGAGGATAGTAGCCCTAAACAGCGCACCTTAATTGATGCGACTAAACAGTTTCTACTAGGCATCGTATTTGGACTGTTGCTTACGCTCATCCCTTTGAGCTACATCTCTATATCAGCTATAGAGCTGAAGTTATTGCATGGTGTTGTCTTAGCTGGACTAATCTTATCTTGTGGAGTATTGGCGGTCGCTTTTGGCAACAAGTTCTTAAGCCCGTTGATGAAATTCTTAGAGTCCATTCCTCCCATTGGCTGACTTTTTAATTAATACTCTCTAGGTAATAGGCTTGCATGGCGGCCTGCTTCTAGCAGTTCAGCGATATACATCCGAACGATTTCAATGCAGCGGATAGTTCAAACCGTTCAGTGCTGAATTAGAGGCTGCTGGCAGTGATTTGTACCAAATGCCACAGAAATAGGCTAGGTTTAGGAAGACAGAACCCACCCCAAGATCTGATTGCCTAGCACCTTTCCAAAGTAAGTTGGGTGTAGCAAAGCGGAACCCAACACTCGCCGAGGATTTTGGGTTTGTTGGGTTCTGCTGTCGCGCTACCCAACCGAGGAGATCAATGCTTTTCGGCGTTATGTCAGGCAGCTAGCCCCAAGAGAGTGCCAGGGCGAACAAGGGCAGACCAAAAAACAGGACATAGCTGGAGAGCTACATCCTGTCACAACGTTTTGGGGTTAGTTGAGCTGTGGACTACTTTTTGATGTCCTTAGCCATTTTGCGGAACATATCGAGGTTGGTGTCGGTTTTGAGGTTGCGATTGGTAAAACCGCTGGAGATGGTAGTGGTAGACGGCGCAGTAGACTCGGAGGGAATGGTCTTAGCCTTGGGGAGCCCGCTTTCGTCCAGCTTCACCGCTTCCGTCGCGGAGATTTTGCGAATGCTTTCCTTTTCTTCGGTTTCACCCCGTTTTTTAGCAAAGGTGCGACGCACGGTTTTGGAAGAACGCATGTATTCGATGTTGCCGAAGCTCTTGGCGTCATCGGGATCCAGGAAGTAAGCATTACCAGCGGACTCGATGGTGGGCTGGGGTTGGGCCTTGGCGGGACGATCCGCTTCACCAGGGTTCTTGGCCTTGCCGCCAAACAAACCACGAATAAATCCAGTCATAACTCAGTAGCTCCTGCGTCGGTAGGTTGGGGATGGCCAAGCCAATGGAAACGCGCCCGTGGAAGGCGGCGGCACCGAAACTGACCTGGCTAAAGTTTTGTTAATACCTATGTTAACTTTTGTTGGTCAAAACGCGGGGGCTTATTGGCCGAAAAGATTGGATTTTCTGAGGTTGACTGATTCTGAGAGACGTTCTCCCCAACTAGTGAACGCCAGGACGAGTTCTCAGAAACGGATTCGATACAGGATTTCGCCACCACCTGCTACCCAAGCTCAAACCGCAACGGTGGCACGGCTCACCTCAGAGGTGGAAGACACCTTTAGCACCTCTCCCGTGAGACTAAAAGGCCGGGCTTCGGTGATGTTCACTTGGACTAAGTCTCCCTTCATCGTGGCGATGTCGCCGGGGAAGAAGGTGAGGCGGTTGCCCCGGGTGCGGCCCATCACCTGGGCGGGATTTTTGGGGTTGGTGGCTTCCACGAGCACCTCTTCGATGCGGCCCTGGTAGCGCTGGGAGCGTTCGGCGGCTTTTTGGGCGACGAGGTGGTTCAGCCGTTGCAGACGGTCGGCCTTAACGTCTTCGGAAAGCTGGTTCTCCCACAGGGCAGCGGGGGTGCCCGGGCGGGGGGAGTAGGCGGCGGTGTTCAGTTGATCAAAGGCGATGTCGTTGACCAAATCTAGGGTGTGCTGAAACTGTTCCTCAGTTTCGCCAGGAAAGCCCACAATGGCATCGGCACTGATGGCGGCATCGGGCATGTAGCGGCGGAGGGTGTCGATGATGCGGCGATATTTTTCGTGGGTGTAGCCCCGTGCCATGGCTTTGAGGACATCGTTGTCGCCAGACTGGAAGGGGATGTGGAAGTGCTCGCAGACCTTGGGCAGTTCTGCACAGGCGCGAATCAGGCGCTCGGTGAAGTAGCGGGGGTGGCTGGTGGCAAAGCGGAT
>CAZWNR010000124.1:0-9156 GCA_964635665.1 uncultured bacterium
CTGAAGAACAGTATCGCCACCCTAACCAGCCTTGGCAAGATTGAGAAGCCCGTTGATCCCAACGAGGTTGTGAACTGGACGGACGAAGGCTTCTTGCGAACCGCCATGGAGGAATTAGGCCTTAATTACGATGATGTGGTTGCCACCGCTGAATCCTATGAAATTACGGGTGAAGATGCCCTCACGGGGGAGGCCATTGAAGATCCCAAACAAGCCGCTCAATACTGGGTGCAAGGAGAGGAAAAGGTCACCAACTTTGCCTCCATTGCCAATATGGTAAAGGCACTGACGGCACTCCAGGCGGAGGGTCAAACGGCTGATGCCATGTTTGTCCATGACCACAACAATGGCTGGAAATTGTTTGCCGAAAACTCTTACTTTGTCAGCAATGGTGATGAGGTAGCGGCCTTTTTACTAGAGTCTGAGGCCCAAGCCTACGCGACCCAAACGGGGGGCACCTTGACCGCCTTTAGGGAACTGCAAGAAATCTACGCCCAGCAGCCTGCGCTCGTAGGGACTCGCTAGTTTGCTCTTTCAAGTCGGTCGATGGTCCATTGGGTTGGGTCTTTAGGGTGGCTGAGGCCCATGTCTGCCCCGCATGAAGTGAGCCTTTGAGGTGACGCAGAATACACAGACTACGGAGATAGCGTCCCCGTACAGTAGCCCTAGGGGCCTAACCCCATTCTATTTTGAGAGGAAAATAATGGCAGTTACGGTATCCAAGCCGAATCCCCTAGGGGCTGTGATGCAGATTGCTTCGGTAGCGGCAAAGACAGTGTTGAACAATCGGCCCCTGCGTCAGGTTCTATCGCTGGTATTATTCTTTGGGATTTGGCAAATTCTCAGCAGCATCGACTTCAATTTCTTTATTAACTTTCAGTTTCTCCCCTCTCCCTGGGAGGTGCTAAAGGCAACAGCTCAGTTTGTCACCGATAATCCCTGGATACATTTTTGGTCTAGTATTCAGAGGGTCTTCATTGGCTATGTTATCGCCTCCGTTTTAGGAGTTCTGTTAGGGGTTTTAGTCGGCTGGTTTGAGGTCGTAGAGGATCTGACTATGCCACCCCTCGAAATTTTGCGCCCAATTCCAGCCGTGGCCTGGATTCCCCTCGCCATTTTGATGTTTCCTAATGCAGAAAGCGGCATGGTTTACATCACCTTTATCGGCGCATTTTTCCCGATTCTAATTAGTACTATCAAAGGTGTTGAGAGTACGCTGGGCGACACAGTACTGATTCGGGTAGGACAATGTTTAGGGGCCAATCCCTGGCACATTTTTAAGGACATCGTGATTCCAGGTTCCATGCCCAGCATTGCCAGCGGCCTCACGATTGGCATGGGTAATGCCTGGTTTTGCTTAGTAACTGCCGAAATTTTGGCCGGACGCTACGGAATTGGCTACATCACCTGGGAATCCTACGTTACCTCCAACTATCCACCCATTGTGATGGGGATGTTGCTAATTGGCTTCATGGGAGCCTTTAGCTCTTGGGCGGTAGATCAGGCGACCCGTGCCCTCATGCCCTGGCGGGTGATCAAAAAACAGAGCTAACGATCAGCAATTTCGGTAGCCCCACGGACTGATTAGGACTGATTAGCAAGGAGAGTCTATGGTTACGATGCATCAAATTGAACAGGAACAACGAGCCACCCTAAAAGGATCAGTACAGGTGGAGGGGCTGTCGGTGGTCTATCGCCGCAAGCAGTATGAAAACTGTGTACTGGATTCAATTCAGCTTTCCATTCAGCCGGGAGAATTTGTCTGTTTGCTGGGGCCATCGGGCTGCGGAAAATCGACTCTATTGAATGTAATCGCTGGATTCATTAAGCCCTCTAGCGGCTATGTTTTGGTCGATCAAACGCCGATCACCCGACCGGGGGCGGATCGGGGCTTTGTGTTCCAGCAGTATTCCCTCTTGCCTTGGAAAACCACCTTTCAAAACGTGGAAATGGGCCTAAGAATTCAAGGTGTCTCTAAGGCCGAACGTACAGAACGGGTGAATGATTACCTCAATCGGGTGGGGCTACACAAACATCGCAATAGTTACCCCCACCAGCTTTCTGGCGGAATGCAGCAACGGGCCAGCATTATTCGAGCCTTGGTGAATTCGCCCTCGGTATTGTTGATGGATGAACCCTTTGCCGCCCTAGATGCCCAAACCCGCCACATGATGCAGGAGCTTTTGCTCAGCATTTGGGATGATCTCAAAACCACCGTAATTTTTGTTACCCACGACATCGAAGAAGCAATTTTCCTCGGTGATCGCATCTGCACCATGGGCGTTCATCCGGGCCGAATTAAGTCAGAAATTCCCGTCCATTTACCTCGCCCCCGCCACTTTGATGACACCCTTTCCCAGGACTTCATCGACCTCCATCGTCAGGTGTTTGAGTGCATCCGCGAAGAAACCATGAAAAGCATGGAAGCCAGCCTCTAATCCTCCACCCTGCATCCTGCTTCCCAGTCTCCGACGGGGCATCCCCCACGGGACTTTGCCCCCGATCCGACGATCCCTCTCGGCAGGGCAGGCTGGAGCCTCAACGAGGGCACCCAGGCAAAGTCTGGGCGCGAGGGAGAGGAGAACCTAAAGGGCGGCTACGGCAGCGGCAAGAAATTCAGGCTGCATCCAGCCCTCTAGGTTGATGTGGCCCAGGGTTTCTTGTCCTGCAATTTGGCTGAGAGCTTGAATGTGAGCCTGAAGCCAGTCGGCCCGCACTTGGGTTTCGGGATGATAAACCACATCAACAGGGTCGCTGGTGCCGGATAGCAGGGTTTTGCTGACGATGGCGGCATCCATATTCACCCAGCGACTCACTAGGGTGGGGGCGATGGGTTGGGTAGCATACCAATATTGAGCGGCGAGGAGAGCCCGCAAGTAGGCCACGGCAATTTCGGGATATTGGTCGGCCAGTTCATCGCGAATCACCACCCCGTGGAAGGTAGGCAAGCCATCCAACGGGTGGGACAACAGCCGCCGAAATTGGCCTTTGTGCTTAGCAATTTCGTGGAAGGGGGCGAAGTAGGCGTAGCCGTCAATGGTGTTGTTTGAAGCACCAGAGGGACGGCGGGTGCAGTGGTTGCAGGCATCAATGGTGGTGAGGGTGACGGCATCCAAGAGATCGCAGTGGTGTAGAGAACGCATCACCATGCTGTGGGCCGCCGAGCCAAAGGGCACCGCAATCACCCGTCCGGCTAGGTCTTCGATGCAGTGGAGGGAGGACTGCTGGGGCACGATGATATCGTTGCCGGTGCCGTCGGGATTGCTGGCCACAAAGCTAATCAGGCGGGTGCAGGATGTTGTATCCGCCGTACCGGGGAGGGCGCTGAGCAGCAGGGGATAATCGCCCAGCACACCAATGTCAATCTGTTGGGTTTGCAACCCCTCCACAATGGGCGCACCGGAGCTATAGTCGGCCCAGCGAATCTGGTAGCGGGTGCCGCTGTAGCGTCCGTGGCGAGGTAGAAAGTGCTCTAGCAGGCCCAATCGCTGAATAATTAGCCCAGCGGTAATGGTTTGAATGGTGCGATTTTGAGTGCCAATGGTAAGGCGAATTGTATCAGTACTGCTGGGAGAAACAGCCCGTACCAAAAAGTTCGGCGCTTGGAACTGGGGCACCCTAGAAATTGTGGTGGTGGGCTGGGAAGGTTCCTGGTGAGCGGATGACGGTGCTAATAACTGGGGGCGACTCGTTTGGCGCGTCTTCAGCAGAGCCACAAACTGCCGCACAGATTCTAGGCTAAACCGGGGAGAACTTCCAGAAATAGAAGCCTCTAGAGCACGACTAAGACGCTTGGCCATCAGCAAAAAAAGCGGACTTCCCAGGGCAAATTCCTCTAGGGGCACATGGCGAATTAGCCCAGCCTGACTTTCTAAATGCAGCTCAAAATCGGATACAAAGCCGAGGTAATGCCCCTGCATCAAATAAGTACGCACCTGATTGAGGGAATCCACCACTTCCACATGGGCAAAATCCGATAGTTCTAGCCCCAATTCCTGCATTCGTTTTTGCAGAATAATGCGGCTGGGAGCCCCCTCCGGTAACAGCACCCAAGACTCGTCTTTTAACTCCTGTAAACTCAGCCAAGGCTGCTGGGCTAAGCGATGGCTGGCCGAAACCGCCAAGGAATAGTGAACCGAATCAATGGGGATTTCGGCTAGGTCGTCAAAGGTGGCATAGCTGAGGTCTGAAATCCCCAAATCTACCTCCCCAGATTTAATCGCTCGATACAATTCCTCCGCCGAATTGAACTGCACGCAACGGGCTTGCACCGACGGATACACCCGCCGATAGTCATACAACACCGAGGGCAACCAGTGATCCATCACATCCGCCATGCCACCGATGGTCAGGGCGCTAAATTTGCCCTGCTTAATTTCCTCAATTTCGGCCTTTAGCCGCTGTTCCATTTCCAGCAGCTGCGGCCCTTCTGCGAGTAGATACTCTCCCACCTGGGTCAGTTCAATGCGCCGACCTAGGCGATGGAAAAGCGGCGTTTCTAGCTCGGCTTCTAGGGATTTAATCTTAGCGCTCACCGCTGGCTGGGTCAAATTCAGGGTGTCGGCAGCTTCGGTAAAGCTGAGACAGTTAGCCACCTCTAGAAAAACTTTAAGCTGGTAGATTTCCACGGCATTATGCGTCTTGGACGCGTAGGAAGGGACTCAATGCAAGTCGAAATCGAAACTTAAATACGAACTTCAGAACCGAGCTTAACCAAATTACTGAAAAGTTAGCAGGACGGATTAAATGAAGATCTTGGAGATGGATTAGCGAAGAACATCAAGCTGATTAAGGTTGTGACACGTTAGCGCCAGCGTAACGCATCCTAGCCATTTTAGAATCCATCTATTCATAAACTCACGAATCAATTTGACCTTCATGGCTACAGACAACGTGGTCTTGGTTCCGGCAAATTCTTGATATCCCCATTTTAGATGAACTTGCCTCTGACTCCTCTCCCAAAGGAAGCCAAAAGCCAAGTAGATACAAGCCTTTCAAGGCCTGATAGATATTTTTTATGAGTGTATAGAAGGCCGTGATGATCAAACCGTAGCCATCGTTACAAACTGCATTGATGGCCATTTTAGACTCCCTTACACTGCATACACGAGGCACAGAAATGGGGTCAATTACCGATAGCCCTAAATGTCATCTCTAGCCTTGATGAATCGACAAGAATTTCAATTTCACTGCCGTTTACGCTGAGGACGTGGTTAAGTGAACATTCAGTATCTGAAAACGGATTTTTTGGTGGTGGGTGGTGGAACTGCTGGCACCATGGCCGCCATTAAAGCGAAGCAGGCCAGCCCAGAAAGCGATGTGTTGATTTTGGAAAAGGCCAATATCCGTCGCAGTGGTGCCATTGCCATGGGTATGGATGGCGTCAATACCGCTGTAATTCCCGGTAATTCTACCCCAGAGCAATACGTTCGTGAAATCACCATCGCTAACGACGGTATTGTGAACCAAAAAGCCGTTTACGAAACCGGGCGATTAGGCTTTGAGGTAATTCAAGAATTGGAAAGCTGGGGGGTCAAATTTCAAAAAGATCACGAAGGCAAATACGACCTCAAGCAAGTTCACCGGGTAGGCAAATACGTGCTGCCCATGCCCGAAGGAAAGGATCTCAAGAAAATTCTCGCCCGCCAGGTGAAGCGCCACAAGGTAAACGTCACCAACCGCGTCATGGCCACCCGCGTGATGGTGCAGAATGGCCGCGTCACCGGAGCTGTGGGCCTGGATGTGCGGAACGGCAACATGGTGGTGATTCAGGCTAAGGCGGTGGTGCTCTGTACCGGGGCCTGCGGTCGGTTGGGTCTGCCGGCCTCCGGCTACCTCTATGGCACCTACGAAAACTCCACCAACGCCGGGGATGGCTACTCCATGGCCTACCATGCCGGGGCGGAACTGACCAACATCGAATGCTTCCAGATCAACCCGCTGATTAAGGACTACAACGGCCCCGCCTGCGCCTACGTGGCCAGCCCCTTTGGGGCCTACACCGCTAACGCCGAGGGCCACCGCTTCATTAACTGCGACTACTGGAGTGGCCAGATGATGCTGGAGGTCTATAAAGAGCTGCACTCCGGCAAAGGCCCCGTCCACCTGAAGATGTATCACCTGGACGACGACACCATTTCTGAAATCGAGCGAGTGCTGTGGGACAACGAACGTCCCAGCCGAGGCCGCTTCCACGAAGGACGCAACGAAAACTACCGCACCCACGGCGTAGAAATGAACATCTCTGAAATTGGCCTGTGCAGCGGCCACAGCGCCTCTGGGGTGTGGGTGAACGAACGAGCCGAAACCACGGTACCCGGTCTCTATGCCGCTGGCGACATGGCCAGTGTGCCCCACAACTACATGATTGGGGCCTTTGTCTATGGCCGCATTGCCGGGGAAAACGCTATGGACTACGTGCGCGACCTAGAGCATGTGGAACCCGATGCCGACTTCCTCGCCGCCGAGCAAGAGCGCATTTATCAGCCCCTGAACCAGCCCAACGGCGTGCCCCACACCCAGGTGGAATACAAACTGCGCCGCCTGGTGAACGACTATCTGCAACCGCCCAAGTCGCCCCACAACATGGACATTGGCCTAGAAAAGTTTGTGGCCTACGAAGACACCCTTAACCTGATGGGGGCCAGCGACCCCCACGAACTGATGCGCTGCATGGAAGTCCACTTCATCCGCGACTGCGCCGAAATGGCCGCCCGCGCCTCCCTCTTCCGCAAAGAAACCCGCTGGGGCCTCTACCACTATCGGCTCGACTACCCCGAAAAGAACGATGACGAATGGTTCTGCCACGTCAACCTCAAGAAGGGCGAAAACGGCGAAATGGAACTGTTTAAGCGAGCCGTAGAACCCTACATCGTAGACGTAAACCTGAAGGAAGAAGTCTACGACGTAGCCGTACGGTAAACCGTAGGGTGGGCACTGCCCACCATTGCAATGTCTCGCGCGGCGGCCCACCCTAACGGGACGCAAGGTACACCCCCAACCCCTCTTCCAGGGAGGCTACCGCTTATACATAAATCTCTATTCCGCTTAGTTCCTAGGGTTGATCCCCCCCGGCCCCCCTTCTGCCGGGGGGAACTGGAATCAAAGTCCCCCTTTATAAGGGGGATTTAGGGGGATCTCCCAGGTATGACGGCATGAGAACAAGATGTGTGTAAGCAGTAGCCCAGGAAGGAGAGGGGAGCCGGAGAAAACCTTATTCACCCTTACTTAAACTCAGGACTTTTGCTATGGCTTTAACGACTCAGCGAGTGGATGTCCCAGTGATTGTGGACGAATCGAAATGCCTTGAAAAATGTGTGGCCTGTATTGAAGTGTGTCCCTTAGATGTGTTGGTGAAAAACCCCGAAACAGGCAAAGCCTACATGAAATACGACGAGTGCTGGTTCTGCCTACCCTGCGAAAAGGAATGCCCCACGGGTGCTATTACGGTACAAATTCCCTTTTTGCTCAGATAGTGATCATGGTTTTGGACTTCCAACCTTGAACTTCCAACCTTGAACTTTCAACCTTGACCTAATCTTCTCCCTAGCCACTCAAAACCAAACACTATCCCCCATTTCCTTTGCCGTCATTTAGGACACCTACCTTATGTATTCCACGGATATGGATCCCGAAGTTGCCCAATGGGTTGAAATGTTGAGATCGCCCGACCTAAACGAGCGTTTGGTGGCAGCCAAAACCCTACAACATCTGGGCGATGAAGATGCTATTGAACCGTTGATTGGGGCACTGTACGACGAAAGCCCCATGGTGCAGGAAATTGCCATCACCAGCCTGTGGGAATTTGCCAATCCGGTAGCCATTAATCCCCTGATGGACTGTCTGGGTTCGGCCCACGAAAAGGTGCGTCATGAGGCGCTGTCGGCCCTGAAGGAACTGGTTTCTACCAACGACCTGATGAAACTGCTGGATTTGCTGCAAACGGGCAATTTCTACGCTCAACTAAATGTGCTGGTGCTGCTGCGGAAGATTCACGATGCCCAGGCTTTGCCCTACATTCTGCCCTTCTTCCAGTCGGAGAACCCCGACCTGCGAGAGGCCGCTGTGACCACCCTGCGCTACCTAAACCAGGTGGTGCGTTGTGAACCTGCGTTGATCTTGGCGAAGGATCCCGTTGAAGCCGTGCGGCGGGCGGCAACCCTCACCCTGGGGCACCTCAGTGATGAGGGCGTGGTCCCTCTACTCTGTGAATTGCTGACCAACGATGGCGATTGGCAGGTGCGGCGCAATGCGGCCCAGTCCTTGGATTTGCTGGCGGATGGGGCATCTATCCCCTCCCTGGTGCAGGCGATGGAGGATCCGGAGTGGCAGGTGCGGAAGTTTACGGCCCGTGCCCTGCAAAAGGTGGCCGATGAACGGGCCATGCCTGCCCTGATCAAAGCGCTCACCGACGACTACTCTGATGTGCGCCGGGATGCGGCCACCGCCCTAGGCAAGCTTTCCAATCCCGATGCTCTGCCCGCCCTGAATCAAACCCTCCACGATCCCGACATGGACGTGCGGATTTTCTCCCAGCGGGCCATCGACGCCATCCAAAAGTCTATGCCGGAGCCTTCCAATGTCTAACCACAGTTCCCCCTTCCATCGGGCCGATGCTGCCCCCGCCGAAGCGCCCCCCAGCCCTGAGGAACTAGGCCGTAAATCCGAGGTGGTGGCCCTGCTGAAAACCCTCAAAGAACCCATCCTAGGCACCGACCTGGTGAGCCTGGGCATGGTGCGAAACCTTCGGGTGGTGGGCGATTACGTCTATCTGCGGCTGTATGTGGGGCGGCACCAGTTGGCCCTGCAAGACCAGGTGCAAACCACCCTGGCGCAACTGCCCTGGTGCAAAAAAGCCTACGCCGAGATCTGCACCATTCCAGGGGTACGCACCACCCTGGCGGTCTCCAGTGGCAAAGGGGGCGTGGGTAAATCCACCACGGCGGTGAACCTGGCCGCTGCCCTGGCCAAAACCGGGGCCAAGGTGGGTTTGTTGGATGCCGACATCTACGGCCCCAATGTGCCGCAAATGCTGGGCTTAGGCCAATCCCAGGTGCAGGTGATCGATACCCCCACCGGGCAGCGGTTCCGGCCCCTGGAGTCCCACGGCATCAAGCTCATGTCCGTGGGGCTGCTGGCGGAACGGGATCATCCCCT
>CAZWNR010000125.1:0-9036 GCA_964635665.1 uncultured bacterium
GCTGCCTGGCTTGGTGGGGCTACTGGTGGCAGGAATTATTCTGGGGCCGAGTGTGACGGGGTTGCTGAGTCCTGATGGGGAGCTCGAAAAGCTGCTCTCCGATGTGGGCAAAATTTACCTGATGTTTGTGGCGGGCCTAGAAATTGACCTGCGCGACTTCAAAAGCACTCGCAATCGATCCCTCGGCTTTGGCTTCACCACCTTTGCGGTGCCCATGGTGGCGGGCATTGCCCTCAGTTTGGCCTTTGGTTTTGGCTGGGTCAAGGCCATCCTCATCGGATCGCTGTTGGCCTCCCACACCCTGCTGGCCTATCCCATCATCATGCGCCTGGGTATTGCCAAGGAACCCTCTGTGGCGGCGACGGTGGGGGCTACGATCTTTACCGACATTGGGGCGCTGATGGTGCTGGCCATGTGTGTGGCGGCCCAAGCCGGGGATTTTTCGGCCCAGACCGTCGTCAGCCAAGTGTTTATGCTGGCGGCCTTTACCCTGGTGGTGCTGGTGGGCCTAGACCGGGCTGGGAAACGCTACTTTCACCACAATGGTGACAAGGAGGGCAATCAGTTTCTGTTTGTGCTGGCGGCGGTGTTTCTGGCGGCGGTGGGGTCTGAAATTATCAACGTCGACAAAATCGTTGGGGCCTTTTTGGCGGGGCTGGCCGTCAACGATGTGGTGGGCAACGGCCCCGTTAAGGAAAAGGTGGAATTTGTCGGCGGGGTATTATTTATTCCCTTCTTTTTTGTGTGTATGGGGCTATTGATCGATATCGATTTATTTGTCGAGTCGATGACCACGAATTTGGTGTTTACCATCGCCCTCACGGTGGCCCTGATCGCCAGCAAGTTTTTAGCGGCTCTTGCGGTCAAGCCCTTCTACGCCTACCGCTGGCAGCAAATCCTCACCATGTGGTCGCTGTCGATGCCCCAGGTGGCCGCTACCCTTGCCGCCGCCCTAGTGGGGTTAGAGCAGGGCATTCTATCGCCTCTAGAATTCAATGCTGTGATTGTAATGATGTTAGTCACATCGGTGCTTGGCCCGTTGCTCACGGCACGTTTTGCGGGCGGTTTAGTGGTAGCTCCCACCGTCCAAACCGACGACCACACCCTAGAAACCTACCCTAATCCAGGGCCAGGAGAAGCCGCAGGTGTTGCGCTAACCCAAGCCTCATCCAGCCCTTTTACAGTGGTGGTACCGATCTATAACCCCATCACCCAGCGCTATTTGATTGAAATGGCGGCGCTGCTAGCTAGCCATGAAAAAGGCCATGTTATTCCCATTACCATCACCCGTGCCCAGGTGCATATGGATGAACCGGACTTAGTTACGGCCATTGGTCAGGGGCGCAGGATGCTGCAAAAGGCTGAGCGACTGAGCCAGGAATTCAATGCCCCCGCCTTTCCGGTCCTGCGCATTGACGACGACGTCTCTGAGGGCATTACCCGCGCCGCCCGTGAACAAAATGCCAGTCTAATCCTGATGGGCTGGAGTCGGCGGGGGTTCCGGGCGCGGCTGTTTGGCACCCTGATTGACGATGTGTTTTGGTCGAGCCACTGTCCGGTGGCGGTGGCTCGGCTGCTGGCGGAACCCATTGATATTCACCGCATTCTCGTCCCCATGAAGGCAATTACCCCCCAGGCGGTGCGCACGGCTCGCTTTGCCCAGCTCTTTGCGGATACCCACATGGCCTCGGTCACCCTGCTCCACGTCCACGACCCCTACATTCCTACCGCCACCATTGCCGCCCTCAAGGCCGAACTGTCGAAGATCATGGCCGATGGGCCATCCATTCCCTGGGAAGTGCAAACCCTGGCCGGAAACGACCCCGCCGAAATCATCCTCCAGGCTGCCCAAAGCCATGATTTAGTGGTGCTGCGGTCAATGCGTCGCCGCACCGTGGGGGGGCTATCGGTGAGTGACGTTACCCACCAGGTGATCGACGAGGCCACCTGTTCCCTGGTGCTGTTTGGTGAACCCCATAGTTAGGCATAGTTAGGCCCCATCGTTGACGGGGCGTCGTTGATGGGGGGTGTTGATGGGGCCTCGTTAACTAGGTGAATTGCCCTCGGAGTCGGAGCGGCCTGTCCCAAGGGACTGGATGGACTGGGCCAGATCGAGCCCGGTGCCCTGCTTAAGCTGCTCTAAAAAGGCGGCGATTTTGGTGGCATTGGTACCGCCGCTGGCGTCGATGACGGTGATCTTGTCCACCTCCACCTGGGGAACGGTATCTACCAGATCAGACAGCAAGGATTCCAGCTTTTGGAACAGAAAAATTTCCCTGGCGTTGTCTCCGGCGGCTTGCCAGGTGGCGGCCAGGGCGCGGAGACCCTCGGCTCGGGCACGACCGTCTTCAATGATGCTGGCGGCGTCGCCCTTGGCTTGGGCTTGGGCCTGCTGGCAAGCGGCGGCGGCGGGGGCAATCACATCAGCCTGGAGCTGTTGCTCTACCTGGTTGCGGCGCTCCCGCTGGACGGCCAGTTCGGCCTCGGTGCGGGCCACCTCGGCGGCAATCTCGGCTTCGGCTTCGGAGATGGCGGCCTGACGCTGGCTGAGGGCATTTTGTAGCCGTCGGTCGGCATCGGCGCGGGTGGTGGCCATTTTGGCCTCAATTTGGCGCAGGGAGGTGCGGCGCAGGTTTTCGGCGGCTTGCAGGGCAGACTGGGCCTTGGCTTCGGCCTCAGCAATGCGGGCATCGCGCAGCAGATCGGCCCGCTGTTTGCGGCCAATGGAGTTGAGGTAGCCCACGTCGTCGGAGATGTTTTGGATTTGCAGGTTGTCCAAAATCAGCCCCAGTTGGGCCAGATCGTCGTCGGCCTCGTCCAGCAAGTTTTGCACAAAGGCCATTTTGTCTTCGTTCACCTGTTCTGGGGTGAGGCTGGCCAAGACGCCGCGCAGGTTGCCCTCTAGGGTCTCGCGGGCAATTTTTTCGATCTCCTCTCGGCTTTTGCCCAGCAGGCGCTCAATGGCGTTGTGGATGGCGGGTTCTTCCCCAGCAATTTTGATGTTGGCCACCCCGTCCACATTCAGCGGAATGCCGCCCTTGGAGTAGGCATTCGTCACCCGCAGCTCGATGATCATGTTGGTGAGTTCCATGCGGAAGGTCTTTTCCAACAGGGGTTTGCGGATGCTGCTGCCGCCCTTCACCAAGCGATAGCCCACCCTCCGCCCATCGTTGACGGTGCGCCGATCTCCGGCAAAAATCAGCACCTCACTGGGCTGGCAAATGTAATACAGGTTGCGAATGACCAGAATGAGGCTGCCCGTTGCCCCAAACATGACAACCAGTAAAGCGAAAATTAGGCCCATGAGTCTTCCTCCAGAGAGTTGTTCGTTGTTCGTTGTTGGTGATTGGATGTTGGTTATTTGGGGTTGATTCGTAGGATGCATTCGCGAAGCAATGCACCCATCCCTAAGGTGCTTAGCTACCCACCATTTCCCAGTGGTGCATTGCGGCTAATAACAGGGACTAGGGTGTTGCCAGATAGTGATAACGCCGCGAATGCACCCTACGGTTCTTGCGCATCCCCTAGGGATTGCTCGTTGGCGGTGGCGTGTTTGGATCTGGCGCGGTTGGGGCCACCGGGGAAGGAGCAATCCGGGGACGGGTCGGTGCTGAGGCCGAATCCGCGTTGCGGGTGAGGGGAATGCCCAAAATCGACTCGGACTGATGGAGGAATTGCTTCACCATTTCGGGGTAAGCGTTCAACAGGGAGGCAATGGCCTTGCCGTCGCCGTTGTCGATGACGTTGATCTGGCCCAAATGCAGCCGACCGGGGATGCGTCCCGCCTCCTGAAGCACCATTTCCAACTGCTGCACCAAAAATAGTTCCGAGGCATCCACCCCGGTGTCTTGCCACACCCGCACCAGCAGTTCGCTAGCCTGGGCCGAGGCCTTGGCATTTTCCTCTAAGATGGCCGATGCGCCCCTAGCCTGAAACTCCTGGGCACGACGCTGGGCCTGGGCGGGCAACACCTTTTCCACCTCCAGGCGGGCCTGTTCTAGGTTGGCGCGGATCGCTTGCAGTTCCCGCTGGGCTCTGGCCTTAGCTTCTTCGGCGGCGGCCTGGGTGCGCTCTTCTTCGATGCGGGCCTGCTTTTCCACATCGGCGGTGATGCGGCGCAGTTCGTTTTCCTTTTCTTGAATCGCCGTTAACGCTTGGGTTTGGGCCACCTCGGCCTCGCGGCTGCTGTCGGCTTCAATCTGTTCGGCCTCGGCTACGGCGTTGGATTCAGCGATTTCTGCATCCTTGACCACGGTGGCAATTTGCCGCCGCCCTATGGAATTCAGGTAGTCCACCTGATCCGCCACGCTTTGGATTTTCAGCGTATCCAGATGCAGACCTAGCTTCATCAGGTCGTTACGGACATCGCTGGCGATGCGTTCGGCAAACTGAAGCCGATCCTCATTGAGCTGCTCCGGCGTCAGCGTGGCCACCACACCGCGCAGGTTGCCCTCCAGGGTTTCGCGGGCTACGCGGGAAATTTCCTCCCGACCTCGGCCCAAAAAGCGCTCGATGGCGTTGCCCACCAGGGTTTCATCACGGGCAATTTTGACGTTGGCAATGGCCTGAATATCCAGGGGCGTGCCTCCCTTGGAGTAGGCATTCGTCACCTCAATGGGCACGGGCATGGTGGTTAAGTCCATAATCCGCACCGTTTCCAAAATGGGAATGCGAAAGGTGCGTCCGCCGTAGATGACCCGATAGCCCACCACCTGCCCATCAGGACGGCGATACTTGCGGCCCGAAATAATCAAAATCTTGTTGGGGTCGCAGATCTGCACCAGGGCATTCACGCCCCAAATGGTGATCAGCACCGCAAAAATCAAAAATGCCATGGCCCCGCCGCCCACCGACTGCGCCACAACGGGCACCGCTGGCTCCGGCGGCAACGTTTCCGCCGCCACGACTGTCTCTAATCGAGTCATCCCATCTGCCATAACCAACCTCTCCTAGCAATCTCGTCATGTACGGGCGCACAGCGGCGCGCTTCAACCTTGGCTTTCATCCCTAATCAACCTCCTCAGCTGAGGCCACCCACAGCTTGCCGTGCTCCATGCCGACGACAAGGACGGATTCACCCACGGCAAAGGCGCGTTCTTCTTGGGTGATGGCGAAATAGCTGACCGTAGAATCGCCCAGCACTAGCTTCACCTTGCCGCGACTGGCTTGGTCGAAGGGGATTTCGACTTGCCCCACCTGGCCGATGAGGGACTCTGGTTTCACCATGCTGCTGATGGGCTGACGACTGAGGGCACGCAGCACCGCCGCCGCCACCCAGCCGCAGAAAAACCCCATGCCCAGGGCAATGAAGGCCGTCAGCCAGGGGGCAAGCTCGGGGGTGATAAGGGTAATCAGCAGCCCCGTCAGGCCGAAAAAACAGAGAAAAAATGTCCAAAACCGCAGACTCAGCAACGGTAGCCACCAGCGAGAACGCAGGGCCGTCAGGGTTTGGTCAATCTGGGTACCCACGTCAATATCGTCTACATCGGCGGGGATGGGGGTGTCTACATCAAGATCAAAGTCGGTGTCAATATCGACCCCATCGAGGCCCCCAATGGCCGCTAGTAGCACGAAAATGCCCCCCACAATGAAGCACAGACCGTAAATCACCATGGCTAACCACCATCCTCCCGGCAACGGCTTCAGACTTGTCCTAAGCGCTCATCCCCCGCACTCAGGAACCTTGTTTGTCAGGGTACTCTCACCTTTACGCCATAGCTGGGTTTCTTCAGGAATTCATAGGAATCGTCACTTAACAAATTGATCAATTACTGATCAATCAAGGATTAGGAGCCCCAGCCACAGCAAGCACTTGATCTTGGTTGGTTGCCGTGTAGCTGTTGGGGGGGTAGCGATCTATGTGGCGAAAGAGGGCGATGGGCTTCTGCACCCGACAGGTATAAAACTCCACAATCACCTCAGAATCGGGCCGCAGCACCACCTTTGGGGAAAAGTCCTCCGGTATTTTGGTGCGCCACTGCCAAGGCAGCTTAGCGGGTACGCCATCCACAAAGCGATGGTGAGTCCAGCGGGCATAGCGCCCATAGCGGCCAAACTCCCGAATTTCGCGGATGAAGATCGAAGCAGACAGAAACGAGGCCAGGGACCCATCGCCCTCGATGCCCCCCATTAAACTGGACAGGCAACCCATGGGGGCCGGGGCCTGGTCGGGGGTGGCCGTTTCGATGGCCGATTCTAGGCGTTCCGTCGTGCTGAGGAGACCCGGTAGGGCCACGGTTGTTCCGATGCCGCCTTCCTTGTCTTGGCGGAGGTAGGTCACCATCCGAATACCGGGGGCCAACCACAGACCAGGCAACTTCCCCAGCACCTCCGAAGGGTCGAGGGTGCTGACAAACCAACGACCTTCGGCATTGGGGGCAGGGAGGTTGTCCTCTAGGTCATCCCCCACCCGAAACAAATCGCCCAGAGCATCGAGGGAGTCAGGAATGCTAGCGTCGTCCTCCGATACAGCCTCCTTGGTCCGAGCTTCGATCACGGGCAACACTAGCGTCTCGCGAATCAACTGACTCACTTTTTGGACGGTTGGAAGAGGGTATCGTTGAAACGCCATGAATTCCGTATCCGGCGGCTAGTAGCGAGAGCAAGATGGTCTGATTATCCGAGTCATCTGAAGCCAGGGAGTGCCAACGCCCAGGCTAGAAAACAGCACATCAGATCCTAGGGAGATGACACTGAGAATACCCCTAGCCTAAGGCCGAGTTTAGCCCACGCCCCAAATAACAATATTTCTACATTAATCCCGCATCGCTGCGAGACAGCAACGCCCACGGGGGCAAAAAGCTAGTCAAGCCCTAGGTGCCATCCCCGCTGACAGATCCCCCATCCTTGCTCAGGAACCGACAAAAAAGAACCCCTCAGCCCTGGTGGCAACCGATTTGGCTGCCACCGTTTTCCTTGTGGAAAACTAGCCCAGGCTGGGAAACTTCGCGCCACCTAACCTACGAGATATTAAGGCCGTGCTGTCCAGGCTTCAGCCTATGATTTCTTGCTAGAGATAGCGGTGAATAGTTGGATTAAGCCTAGTAGGTTGACCTCGCGCCAGTTAATGGCGACGGCGCTTTTGATGTGCAACTCGCTTTGCTGAAGGTCGAGATTGAGGGCTGAACCGTCTTGGATATTGTGAAAGAGCGCATCGACTAGACGGAGTTGGCCCTTGGGAAGGGTGTAGTAGACGAGGTCGCCTTCTATCCTGACCTCTTCGGGGAGGGATTGGTTGGGGATATAGCCACCGAGAAAGGTACTCCACCCTGCGATGAGGGTGCGATACATGACTGAAGATGACTCAACTTGGGGTTTTTGGAGAAGGCGAAGCTGACCTTCAGCAAAATCACCTTTGATACAGATTTTTTCGGGGGTGAAGTGAATATTGGCTTTAATTGGGTTGTGCTCAATGGTAGCCAGAAGTCCCCGGTGGGGATCCGGTTCTAGGGCAGTTAGTTGGTCTACTCGCTGGATAGCCTTTTGGCAAAGCAACTCCACCGTCTTAGCCTTAAGGGTTAGTTGTTGGGCAGGGGAATCAACAATAACGTAGTCTTCCACCTGTTTCTGTAGCAGTTTGCCTGAGTTTTGCGCTACTTTGCCGAGTTGATCAAGAAGTCCCATCAGTATTAATTACTCACAATCACGAAATCAGTTGAACCTTGGAGATGGCAGGGCCGACATCAAGATATTGGCATCGAAAATAGCCGGATATCGCCCTAGTCTATGCGGTTTTATCACTATCGTCACTTGGGCTAGGCCCTTCAGACCACGTTCCAACGCTGGAACGTGGTCACCTTTAAAGGGGTAATGTCTCCACTAAACTGGCTGCGGCTATGGAAAAGGGCCTAGTAATGGCTGTGGGAGATAGGCTACCCTACGCACTCGTAGCATGGTTGGGGAATCAGGTTTGAGCAAAGGCTTGGGATGGAGCAGATCGCTGACAGGGACGCTGACAGGACTTCCCACTGCCTACAATGGGGACGATCCTCTACCTCATCACCCATTACCGCTCTCCATGCCTCGGTCGTTCCTTTCCCCAACCCTCACCCAGCGCACCTTAACGGCAGAACCCATTACCGCTGAGGCATTTGCGCCCTTTGGCCAGGTGATTTTTCCTAGCCAAGATGGCGGCCCCTTTGGCCCCACCGATGCTCAACTGGTGCTCGATCAAGGTATTCCGCGCTTTTACCTGATGACCCTCACCCGATCCGGCACCGAGTTCCACACCATTACCCGCCACCGTCGCTGCACCCAATGCCTAGGGGCCCTGGCCGACAAAGATTGGCTGATGGCTGTCGCGCCGCCAGGGGAAGCTGACCAGCCCGATCTCGCGGCCCTGAGAGCCTTCCATATCCCTGGCCACTGCTTCATTAAGCTGGAGGTGGGTACCTGGCACGCGGGGCCGTACTTTACCCACCCTAGCGTCACCTTTTACAACCTAGAACTCAGCGACACCAACCTTACCGATCACCAAACCTGCAACCTCGCCCAAACCTTCGGTCTCAGCTTCACCCTCGCGTAGGCTGGCCCCGCATCGATGTCCCTGGACGGGAGAGGACATCTCACCCCTACGGATGGATGGGTGGGCAAGCGGGGGAGTAGGATCCTCGGTGCAAGTCTACTCCTCCGAGATCAGCCGCCAGCGAATGGTTTGGGCGGTGGCGCTGTTGGCTTCCCCTAGGCGCACTTGCACGGTTTCGCCCACAATGGGGCCCAGGGCGGTGAGCAGGGCGCGCAGGTTAGGGGTGCTTTCGCCGCTATCGACAAAGACGCGCTCCGAGAGTTGGTTGAGGCGTTTCCAGGCGGTGTAGAGCTTGGCGGCAGTTTGTTCAATCTGGGCGGCCTGGGCCACCATGTCGGCGGCGGAATTCAGGCAGCCCACCCGCAGGGCTTCCTCTAGGGCGAGTTCTAGGTCAAAGTTGCTCGCTTCCAGCAACTGCACCTGGTTGGCGGAGGCCAAATATTTGGACAGGTAGCGGGCCTCGGCGGTGACCTGTTTGAGGGTATTCAGGTCGGGGTTGAGTTCGACTTCGG
>CAZWNR010000126.1:0-9032 GCA_964635665.1 uncultured bacterium
CCTTGGGAGTCGAGGCTGATCAGGATCTCCAGGGGCAGGACTGGCTGCGGCGAATTGGGGAAGCCTACGAGGGGCACCCTCTGGCGTTGAAGGTGATTGCTGGGGAGATTCTAGCGTCGCCGTTTTATGGCAGCCTAGCGGCCTACTGGCAGACCCACGGCAAGGAAATTGAGCAGCTAGAGCAGGCCAAGCAGGCGACCCATCCCAAGGGCGAGGACGATCCCCTACGGCTGGATTGCTATACGCGGCAGCTTCGTCAGATTGTGCGCGAACGCATTGAGGCTAGTTTTCTGCGATTGCAGCAGGAGGTGCCCTTGGCCTACCAGTTGTTGTGCATGGGGTCGGTGTATCGCCGCCCGGTGGTGGAGGCGTTTTGGCTAAATTTGCTGACGCCGTTTCAGCCCGATGGGGATCAGGCGCAGTTGATGTTAGATGCCCTGCTGGATCGCTATCTAGTGGAAGAAACCCTGGAGCGCAACCAGCTTCATCTGCGGCAGCACAACCTTATCCGCAGTATTGCCCTCAGCCATTTGCGCCAGTTCCGTACGCCCCATGAGCCACCCGCCGCCAGCGCTTGAATTTGACGATATTTCCCCTCGGTTTTCCTGGGCTTTTCCAGAACCAAAGGTCGTGGGGCAGTGGACAGCATCCCCCATTGACGGGGCTTTGGGCGAAGGGGTGCTAGCGGTTCCCAGTTTGGGATCGGCCCTGGAGTCGGCCCTAGCAGCAGTGGCGATGTCGTCGCCCTGGGCCTTTGCCCACGGTATGGCGTTGGTGCAGTGGTTGCAGAACTACACGCCGCCTAGTGCGGCCCCCCTCGACCAAGTGCAGGGCTGGCTAGAGGCGTGTTACCACGCCTGCGAGGCGGAACTATGGGAACTGGCGGGGGCCATTGCCCAGGCGCAGACCAAAACAGGCCAGCCCCTCTATCAACAGCTTGGCCAGTGGGGGCACTGCCGAGAACAGGTGGAACTGTGTGAGGCGATCATTCCCCATGTTGCCGAGCCCCTGCAAGGAGAACTGCGGCACCTAGCGGGGGATGGCTGGCGACACCTGGGCCACTACGACACCGCCCGCCACCACTATGAAGCCCTGTTGCAGGAAAGCCTAGCCAAGGGGGATCGCCGCCAAATCCTCAAGGCGCGTTTGGGGTTGGCTCATCTCGATGCCTATGTTTGCTGCTATCAGCGGGCCATTGATCAACTGGTTCATTTACTGCCAGAGGCAGAGGCTTTGGGAGATGCCGCTATCGTCGTTGATATTTTGCAGCAGCTTGCCCTGGCCTACGGTTATACCGGACGTTCGGGTCTTAGCGTAGCCCTGTTGCAACGGGCTTTAGAACTTGTGCAAACCCATCGGCTAAAGGATCTAGAGGTGCCTACCCTGCAAGTCTTGGTCAAGGTCTATGAATGGCGGGGGCAAACTCAGCAGACCTTAGCCCCCCTCAATCGCCTTTTGGGCATAGCCCAGGCCAACCAAAATTTGGCCCTAGAAGCGGAAGTTTATACCCGACTCGCACGGGCTAGCTTTTTGGGGGGGCAAGTCTCGGAGGCCATCGCCCATAGTACGCAAAGTCTCACCCTCTATCGCCAGATACACTATAGGGATTTAGAATTTGTTGCACTCAACGACTTGGGTACATTCTACGCCTATGGTCTGGGAGAGTTCTCTACTGCCCTAGAGTACTTTCGACAGGCCCAGGCCCAGGCCCGACAGTTTGGAAGCGTCGGATTTCTGGCTTTGCCCACCGCCAACCAAGCCTACTGCTATGCCCTGTTGGGGCAGCCAGACTTGGCCCGCCAGGCCAGCGAAACGGCCCTGGCCTTGGTCAGACAGGATGGCGTCATTGATGATGATCTACGGATGGTGGCCTACGCGGTTTTGGGCCGGGTGCATTGGGTAGAAGGCTGCTATTTCAAGTCCCTGGTTTTAGTGGGGCAGGCGCTTTGGATGGCTCCACCCTGGCGTAGCGTCAATGGCAAGCTCGTACTCGCTAAAACCTGGGAAACCCTGCGGCAATGGCCCCAGCAATGGTGGCAGAGCAAATTTGGAAGGAATCGATCATCCGTCCATGGGGAGTAAGCAAGACGCTGAAGCTGTGCTTGCCCTAAACCTTCCTGCCATACAAAGATCCCAGGGTTCTCACTTGGGACTTCCATGATGCCTCGGTACGGCTAAAGAACCCTGGGATCTAGAATCAAAATTCGCCATATTCCTGCAAAAACTGGAGGAAATCGGCTATGGCTGCTTGGGTTTCGACCCTGGGGTCGAGTAGATGCCGTATTTGGAGAACGATCCATTGATGGTAGTCAGCGGCGATGTCTCTTTAACCAAAGGCCCACGAGCAGAGTATACCCAGCACCCACAAGAGCCACACCTTGAAAGGGAATTCCCCAATCGTAGAGGGTGCCCCCTATCACCGCCCCTAGGCTGACCGCCAAGTTGGAAGCCGAAACCACCAGAGCATAGGCCAACCCAGCCACCTGGGGCGGACAAACGGCCACCACTCGCCCAAACAGGCCCAAAAAGCTGACGATGGTAAGCATTCCGCGCAGTAGGTACACCCCATGGGCAGAAGCAGGGTCAGCGGATAGGGCCACCAGACTCAGCATCGCCCCCGCCTGACCAATGATCGCCAAGCTGATTAGGGGCAACCGGGAACAACGCCAAGCCCATAGCCCAAACCCCAGTGCGCCTAGGGCTGTACCGAGGGTTTCCGTGGCCTTGAGTTGCCCCACGAGGTGATTATCAAAGCCGAGTTCTTGCACCTGGTAGATATAGTCGATGGGGAGTGGGCTGAGGTGAAGCACCACCACCAAGCCCAGCACTTGGCGCAGGTCGGGCTGTTTGAGGGCATTGATCAGGGATGCAAAGATCCCAGGGTTCTTGAGTGAATCACCTAGGCGTTGTTGGGTATCTAGGTCAGAACCCTGGGATCTGGTTGGCCAGGATTTACGCTGGATGGGTGTTTTCTCTGCATCCGGCCATTGCCAAAGCACCAGCATCAGGGCCAGAATTGGCACCACGGCACTGAGGCCAAAGACTTGATTTAGAGCAACCCGATCCGCCAGCCAGCCGCCGACCCAAAACATTGCCATCGCGGTGCTGCCCCAGCCTACCCACTGGGCCGCCTGGTATAGATTACCCCGCTGGTGCCGTTGCCCTTCTACCACCATCCAGCGGTCGGCTACCACGTCAGAAAACGCCACGATCACCGAGATCATTCCTAACCCCAGCAGCAACAGGCCCACGGTCGGGGAGGGTAACTGGCTTAGCCCACCAAAGCCCAGCCCGATGCTGCCAAAGCAGACCACTAAGCACCCTTGGGTGGTGTAACCGCGCCGAATCAGGCTATCAATCACCACAGCCCATAGGGGTTTGATCATCCAGGGCAGCAGTACCATGGCTTGGAATCCCGCCAGTTGTGCGGCGGCAAAGCCATGGTACTGGGTCAGATAATGGGCCACGGGCAGGAAGGCCAAACCCGGATTCCCCGTCGCCGCCTGCACAGCATAGAGCAGGGCCATCAACCCCACCCGTACCGCATTTCTAGTGGGCAAGGTGACTGACGCCACCGAGATAACCCGCTAGCCTATTGCAACCCCACATACTCCTGGAGGGATTTCACCTCTAGGGGATGCTGTTGCAGGGAGTGGATGGCGGAGGCCGTGGCCCTGGCTCCGGCGATAGTTGTGATGATCGGCACTTTGTAGGCTAGGGCGGTGCGGCGGATGGAACGGTCGTCCTCTAGGGCGGTGCTGCCTGCGGGGGTGTTGATGATCAGTTGGATCTCGCCGTTTTTGATGGCGTCTTCGATGTTAGGTCGGCCTTCGTGGACTTTGAGGATCAGATCTACCTCTAGCCCTTCATCCATCAGGGCTTTGCGGGTGCCGCTAGTGGCGATCAGCTTCAGGCCCATCTCCGCCAGTTGCTTGGCTACGGGGATCACCGCCGCCTTGTCCCGGTCATTCATGGAAATGAACACGGTGCCGGAGAGGGGCAGCTTTTGGTTGGCCCCTAGTTCGGCCTTGGCGAAGGCTTTGCCAAAGTCCGCGTCAATGCCCATCACTTCCCCGGTGGAGCGCATCTCTGGCCCCAGCAGGGCATCGGTGCCGACGAACTTATCGAAGGGCAGGACGGCCTCTTTCACCGCGATGTGGTTGGGGATCACCTCGGTGGTAAAGCCCAGTTCCGCCAGGGTTTTGCCCGACATTACCCGCACCGCCAGCTTGGCTAGGGGATGGCCGATGGCCTTGGAGACAAAGGGCACCGTCCGAGAGGCGCGGGGGTTGGCTTCCAGGATGTAGACCTGACCGCCCTTAACCGCAAACTGAATGTTCATTAGGCCGATTACCTTCAGGCGTTTGGCCAGTTTCACCGTCCAGTCGCGGATGGTGGCTAGGGTCTCTTCGGGCAGGGTGATGGTGGGTAGGGAACAGGCCGAATCGCCAGAGTGAATGCCCGCCTGCTCGATGTGCTCCATGATGCCACCGATGACCACCTGCCCGGTGTGGTCGGCAATGGCGTCCACATCCACCTCAATGGCGTTTTCCAGAAACTTGTCGATCAGGATGGGGTGATCTGGCTCCACTTGCACGGCGTAGGTCATGTAGCGCTCTAGGTCTTCGTCAGAGTAGACGATTTCCATGGCCCGCCCACCGAGGACGTAGCTGGGCCGCACCACCACGGGGTAGTCAATCTGCTGGGCCACCTTGAGGGCATCTTGGTAGTTGCGGGCCATGCCGTTGGGGGGTTGCTTGATGTCGAGTTCTCGCAGAATGGCCTCGAAGCGCTCCCGATCTTCCGCCATGTCGATGGAATCTGGCGAGGTACCCCAGATTTTGGTTGGTTGGGGCGCACCGCTGTGCGCCCGTACGGGGTCTTCGGGTTGGGGCGGTTGGGGCGCACCGCTGTGCGCCCGTACGGGGTCTTCCAGGGAGGAGAGATATTCTTGCAGAGGAACCGCCAATTTCAGGGGGGTTTGGCCGCCGAACTGGATGATGATGCCGACGGGATTTTCGGCCTCAATAATATTGAGCACGTCTTCTTTCGTCAGCGGCTCAAAATACAGACGGTCGCTGGTGTCGTAGTCCGTCGAGACGGTCTCCGGGTTGGAGTTGACCATGATCGTCTCAAAGCCGTCGTCCCGCAGGGCAAAGGAGGCATGGCAGCAGCAGTAGTCAAACTCAATGCCCTGGCCGATGCGGTTGGGGCCACCGCCGAGGATCATCACCTTGGGGCGGTCGCTGGGCAGCACCTCGGTTTCGTCTTCGTAGGTGGAGTAGTAGTAGGGGGTGAAGGCTTCAAATTCGGCGGCGCAGGTATCGACGGTTTTGTAGACAGGGATAACGTTCAGCCCCTTGCGATACTGGCGCACCGTGTCCTCATCGCTTTGGGTGGCGTAGGCAATTTGGCGGTCGCTAAAGCCCTGGCGCTTGATCGCCTTCATTTGCTCGGCAGTGATGGCCGTTAGTGCCGTGCGCTTGAGGAATTTCTCGGTCTTCAGCAGCCCTTCCAGTTGGCGCAAAAACCAGGGGTCGATGCCCGTTAGCTCGTAGATTTCATCCACCGTTAGGCCCAACTGCATGGCGTGGCGCAGTTCAAACACCCGCTCTGGGTTGGGCACCCGTAGCTTGGGCCGAATTTCATTGAGGCTGGGCAGCTTTTCGGGCCGATCACAGCCCCAGCCCGCCCGCCCGGTTTCTAAAGAACGCAGCGCCTTTTGGAAGGATTCCTGGAACGTCCGCCCGATGGCCATCGCCTCGCCCACAGATTTCATTTGGGTGGTGAGGGTGGAGGAGGAGCCGGGGAATTTTTCGAAGGCAAAGCGGGGGATCTTCGTTACCACGTAGTCAATGGTCGGCTCGAAGCTGGCCGGGGTTTTCTTGGTGATGTCGTTGGAGATTTCGTTGAGGGTGTAGCCCACCGCCAGCTTGGCCGCAAACTTGGCAATGGGGAAACCCGTCGCCTTAGAGGCCAGGGCCGAACTGCGGGACACGCGGGGGTTCATCTCGATGACGATCACGTCCCCATTGTCGGGGTTGACCGAAAACTGAATGTTCGATCCGCCCGTTTCCACGCCGATTTCGCGAATGATCTTAATCGAGGCATCCCGCAGGCGCTGGTATTCCTTATCGGTCAACGTCTGGGCCGGAGCCACGGTGATCGAATCCCCTGTGTGTACGCCCATCGGGTCAAAGTTTTCGATGGAGCAGATAATCACCACGTTGTCGGCCAGGTCGCGCATCACCTCCAGCTCGTATTCCTTCCAGCCGAGAAGGGATTGCTCAATCAAAATCTGCGATACCGGGCTGGCATCGAGGCCAGAGCGGGCGATGGTTTCAAATTCTTCTTGGTTGTAGGCAATGCCGCCCCCAGTGCCGCCCATGGTAAACGCAGGCCGAATAATCAGCGGAAAGCTGCCAATTTGCTTGGCAATCTGGTGCGCTTCATCCATGGTTTCCGCCAAGCCGGAGGGGCACACCCCCACCCCAATCCGTTCCATGGCTTCTTTAAAGAGTTTGCGATCCTCCGCCATCTCAATGGCTTCCAGCTTCGCCCCAATCAGCTCCACCCCGTAGCGCTCTAGCACCCCATTTTTCGACAGGGCCACGGCAATGTTTAGCGCCGTTTGGCCGCCCATGGTGGGCAGCATCACGTCGGGGCGTTCCCGCTCGATCACCCGCTCCACAATTTCCGGGGTCAGCGGCTCGATGTAGGTGCGATCCGCCGTTTCCGGGTCGGTCATAATCGTGGCTGGGTTGGAGTTGATCAACACCACCTCGTAGCCCTCTTCCCGCAAGGCTTTGCAGGCCTGGGTGCCGGAGTAGTCAAATTCACAGGCTTGGCCAATCACAATGGGGCCAGAGCCAATCAACAGAATTTTTTTGATGTCGTCGCGGCGAGGCATAAGCGGCAGGGGTGGTGAGAAAATCCAACCTATTCTAAGGGCTAACGGCGGAATTCGATTGTCGATCTTGGGGCCACCAAGGCCGACCCCTTGGGCAAAAGGGCCGAATGTCACCGTTCCCTAAACTTAAGCAAAACTCCCACTTATCGCCCAAGGGCGGGCCGCAGGATTTGGATGGAGGTTAGCGCTTAACCCCTCGCAGGCCGGTGGGCAAAGTCTTCCTCTGTCAGGGTATACAGGGTGATCGGCTCCGCACGGCCTCGGATGGGGTGAGCCCCCAGGGATTGCAAGGGGCGGGAGTGAATCCGCTGGGCGGTGTCCTGGCTGATCAAAATTGGGCTTTGGGGATAGTCCTTGGTCATGGCTTCTAGGCGGGAAGCCACATTCACCGTGTCGCCCAGGACGGTGAAATCCAGCCGATTCGCGGTGCCTACACAACCGGCCACCACTGGCCCCGAATGCAGCCCCACCCCCAGATCCAGGGGCGACACAGAAGGACTGGCTTGCAGAATAGCAAGGGCCGCCGCGAGGGCTTTTTCGGCGTGGTCTTCCAGGTGATCCGGTGCCCCAAACACCGCCAACATTCCATCGCCCATGAACTTATCCACCCAGCCGCCATGGCGCTCCACCAGGGTCACCAGCATATCTTGGTAGCGGGTCAGCATGGCCATTACCGCCTGGGGGTCGAGGGTTTCGGAAAATTGGGTAAAGCCACGCAGGTCGGTCATCAGCACCGTCACATCTCGGCGCTGGGGCTGTTGCAGCAGTTGCAGCGGCGTTTCAAAGGCGGCTTCCACCACCATGGGCGGCAAAAACCGCTCCATCACCATTCGCCCCATCTCGTTTTTAACGTGGCGGCGCAGAATATTGCCCATCCACAGCCCGATCAGCCCCGTGCCCAGGATGGTAAAACTGGTGAACAGGGCCAGAGCCACATTCATCTCAAAGCGCCAGGCCGCATAGGCAAAGTTGGCCAAGGACAACAGGGTGGTGAGTACGGTCGCCTGCTGGGTGAAACGCATCCCGCCCGACACCGCCAGCAGGCAGCAGAAGGCCACAATGTTGCCCAGAATCAACGGCTGGCTTTCCCCCAGCACCTGCCAAATATTGGTGATGAACGCCCCCAGCAGCAGCCCATCAAACACCGGAGCCACCACCTGCCATCGCCGCAACTGCTTGAGGGCCAGGTTTTGGTGCAGCGCCCGAATTAACCCCAGAGCCACCCCATTGGCGCACAGACTAATGATGACCACCGTAGGCGGCACCGCCTCCTTGCCCAACAGGGCGGGATGAAAAAACACCGCCACGTCCAGCCCTAGGGAAATCAACAGCACCAGCCATCGCACGTAGGCCAGCTTTAGCTCGTTGCGATGGGCCTGCTGGGCCACCACCTGATCCCGCGCTGCCGCTAGGGGAAGGTGGCGCGATAGGTCAGGGGGCTTCGCCAAGGAAAGAAAGGACTGCATAGACAGAACGCCAGAGGCCGACAGCGCACAACATCATCGGTCTAGTCACCGATCTAGATTGAGGGTAAGTACCGCCCACGCTTGGGCGACATCCGCATTCCACCGCCTCGATGCTCTACTTGTTAAACCGTAGGGGCGAGGCAACCTCATCCACCTAAATCCAGGGTAACCCATCAAAATCGAGGCTGAGGTGTCTTGCTTATTGTCCCTGGTCTAAGCTATGTCCAGCTCCACCCCGAGCGAGCGAGCGATGTTGATGTGGTGGTCTTTCACGGCTAACAGTTTGGCAAAGGGGCACCATGCCCTTAATTTAGGGTGTCTCTGAGAATTGATAGATAGCGTTGAGCGAATCTTGCTGCCAAGTACTGGGGTTGTTGCGAATGTAGCCCTGAATGCCTTCTAGCGCCAACTCGTTGCGAATGATGTGTTCGTAGTAGTTTCGCTGCCAAACCGGAGTGCCAGGAGCGTTGCGATAGAGATTGATTCGTTTTGTCGCAGCGGCCTTGAATCCCGCTACAAAAGACGGTATCGACTGGGCAGGTCGTTGGATAAATTGGGACGGTTGGGGCGCACTGCGGTGCGCCCGTACGGAGGATTGAAATCTAGGGGGTTGGGGCGCACTACGGTGCGCTCGTACGGAAGCTTGGGGTTGGGAC
>CAZWNR010000127.1:0-9015 GCA_964635665.1 uncultured bacterium
CACCGCCGCGCAGTTGAATTTCCAGGTCGCGGGCCGACACGGCATCGAAGTTGCCAGAAATCACCGCATTACCCCCGCTAATCCCGGTTTCGGCGTACTGTACATCCACCCGTGGGGCGCTCAGCAGACGGTTATCTAGGAAAATCCCCAGTCCTCGACCTGTCCCGGCCACGGATTTGGTCAATTCGGCAAAGTCATTCGCCCCTTCGCTGTTGAACTCAATCACCACCTCCCACTGGGTGCCGTTACCCGGACGAGCTAGGGCATCTGTGAGCTTGTCGCCCTTCAGTTCGCTGGGTTCAAACAGGGCCAGGATGGCGGTTTCGCTGGTGGCAATGTCGGCCTGAATCCGGTCAATCTCGGCCTGGGTATCGCTGTCTACGGCTCCGGTGGGGGGCAAATTTTCCTGGATTTGGGCGAGGTCAGCCAGGTGCTCCTGCAAAATCTCGGTTTCCACCAAAAGCTGCTGCTCGGTGCCGGGGCTTTGGGCGCGAAACTCTAGCTGGGCTGTGCCGCCCAATACCCGCTCCGCCTGCTGAGGGTCGTTAATCCCTGGCAGTTGCACCAAGAGCTGATCGTTGCCAAGCTGCTGGACGACGGCCTCAGAGACCCCCAAACCGTTAACGCGGCCTTCGACTACGCTCTGCACCGCTTCCATTTCCCGCTCGGTGATGGTAGGAATGGCGGCGGTGGGCTGTACCTGAATGGTGAGCTGAGATCCACCCCGTAGATCCAGACCTAGGGACGTGGGAAACAGGGGATTCTCGGCCAGCAGCGAGTTGGCAATCAGGGCCACGGCCCCGATGGTCAACGCCAGAATCAGTGCTAACCAAGCTTGATACTTTGCCATGGATCAGGGGGGTAACAGGACGAATGGGGAATTCGGAGATAGAGAGTCTTTTCGGCGCTCCTAGCCTTCTGGGAATGGTCGCTTATCCATCAGTTTCTATCTTAATTTGACCTGGGTGTTGATCCCCCCTAGCCCCCCTTAGAAAGGGGGGGACCGGAGTCAAAGTCACCCTTAGAAAAGGAGGAACTGGCTTCAAAGTCCCCCTTTTTATAGACGCTTGCGGCTTCCCGCAGGGTAGGGGGATTTAGGGGGATCCCTCAGGTTGGTATGGATAGAGCGAAACGTAGGTAAGCATTAGCACTTTTGGGAGAAGGGCTGGCGGCAGGGGAGCTAGTCCGTTGTGTAATGACCCAGGCTAGACCTTTAGGGCCAGCATGTTTTCGACGGCGGCTTCAATCTGCTTGGGCTGCACGATGGTTAGGCTTTCTAGCTTGCCGTTGTAGGGGGTGGGGATGTCTTGGGAGGACAGCCGTAGCACCGGGGCATCCAGTTCATCAAAGAAACGGTCGTTGATGGAGGCGATGATTTCCGCGCCGATGCCCCCCGTCCGCATACATTCTTCCACCACAATCACCCGATGGGTCTTCTTGATGGAAGCGCCGATAGTGTCGAAATCTAAGGGCTTGAGGGAAATCAGGTCGATCACCTCTGGATCAAAGCCCTTGGCCACTAGGCCCTTTACCGCCTGGGTAACGTGGTGGCGCATCCGGGAATAGGTGAGGATGGTGACATCTTTGCCGGGACGGACGATTTCGGCCTTGTCGAGGGGCACCAGGTATTCGTGGTTAGGCAGATCTTCCTTGAGGTTATAGAGGAGGACGTGCTCGAAGAACAGTACTGGGTTGTCGTCGCGGATGGCGGATTTCAGCAGCCCCTTGGCGTTGTAGGGGGTGGAGCAGGCCACGATTTTGAGACCGGGTACCGCTTGGAAGTAGGCTTCGAGCCGCTGGGAGTGCTCGGCCCCTAGCTGCCGACCGACGCCGCCGGGGCCACGGATCACCATGGGAATTTTGAAGTTGCCGCCGGAGGTGTAGCGCAGCATCCCGGCGTTGTTGGCAATTTGGTTAAAGGCCAGCAGCAAAAAGCCCATGTTCATGCCTTCGATAATGGGCCGCAACCCGGTCATCGCTGCACCTACGGCCATCCCGGTAAAGCTGTTTTCGGCGATGGGGGTATCTAGTACCCGGAACTCCCCATACTTTTCATAGAGGTCTTTGGTGACCTTGTAGGAACCGCCGTATTGGCCGACATCTTCGCCCAGCACAAAAACGGTTTCGTCGCGGCCCATCTCTTCGTCGATGGCCTCGCGCAGGGCGTTAAATAGGAGAGTTTCTGCCATGGTTTCGGTGTCGTTGGGTGAAAGGTGAAGACGTAAAGTTGTAGGGTGGGCACGGCCCACCATGATTCAAGAGTCGTAGTCGTAGGGTGGGCACGGCCCACCATAATCCAAACGCCTGCTTAGAGGTGGGCATTGCCCACCCTACGGGAGGTTAGCTGTCGGCGAAGATGTACTTATAGAGGTCGTCGGGGCTGGGTTCGGGGCTTGCTTCGGCGAAGGTGAGGGCGTCGTCGATGGTGGTTTGGATGCGATCCCGCACGCCCTTCAGGGTGGCTTCGTCGGCGAGGTTTTGCTCTAGCAGGTAGGCTTCAAACCGCTTGATCGGGTCGCGGGCTAGCCATTCTTCTTTTTCGGCCTTGGAACGCAGTTCGTCGGGGTCGGCTAGGGAGTGGCCCCGGAAGCGGTAGGTGAGGGCCTCAATCAGCGTCGGGCCTTCTCCGGCACGGGCACGGGCCACGGCTTCTTGCGCGACGGAGCGCACCGCCATCACGTCCATGCCGTCTACTTCGAATCCGGGCATCCCAAACACCGAGGCTTTTTTGTAGATTTCCGGTTGGGAGGTGGCGCGTTCGTGGGCCATGCCAATCGCCCACTTGTTGTTTTCCACCACAAAGAGGATGGGCAGTTTCCACAGGGCTGCCATGTTCAAGCATTCAAAAAATTGGCCGTTGTTGGTGGTGCCATCACCAAAGAAGCAGGCCGTCACTTGGTCGGCACTGGCATCCCCTAGGGCCACGCGGCGATAGTGGGTTTGGAAGGCCGCCCCTAGGGCCACGGGAATTCCTTCACCGATGAAGGCAAAGCCCCCTAGCAGGTTGTGTTCCCCAGAAAACAGGTGCATGGAACCACCCCGGCCCCGGCTACAGCCCGTTTCCTTCCCAAAGAGTTCCGCCATCACGTTCTTGGCGGGCACCCCAGCGCTGAGGGCATGGACGTGGTCGCGGTAGGTGCTGCACACGTAGTCGTCGGGGCGCATGGACTTGATCACCCCGGTGGAAACCGCTTCCTGGCCGTTATAGAGGTGCACGAACCCAAACATTTTGCCCCGATAGTACATTTCGGCGCACTTGTCTTCAAAGAAGCGACCCAAAATCATGTCTTCGTAAAGCCTCAGCCCTTCCTCACTGGAGATGGAAGCCGCTGGAGCCTGAAACTGGGGTAATGTCCGTTCTTGAACCATGGGTTTTGCTGGGTCCTACGCTGCGATGTCCAACACTTGAATATACCGAAAAACGCGACCCCCAACGGCGAGGCGCTGGGGGGAATCCCTGGGGAGAAACGCCAAGGAAATGCCCAAAACTGCTCTTATCATACCGATGGGGCAGTGAATTCAAACCTCGGGTTGACGAGTTGAGTTGACGGCATCCCTGAAAACGGGCTACAAGAGGGGTGATCACCCCTAGCGATTATTCGGGGCCTATGATATAAACTTCGGATTTTAATAGGTGCAAGTAGGTGCAAGTGCCAGACCGGCTAGGCTGGGTCTGATATAAGACATTCCAAATCTAGGGCAATTGGAATCAGGATGGCGGGTCGACAGGGTGCTAGGAAAAGGTTACGTCTTCAGGGATCGCGGTCTAGGCTTTTTCGATACTATTTCGGGTGAATTCGCTGCTGGGGAAGATGAACTGTGCACGTTCCATTAGATTACTACCGAATTCTAGGGTTACCGATCCAGTCCACGGCTGATCAACTCCAGCAAGCCCACCGAGACCGGGGGCTACAACTTCCTCGGCGCGAGTTTTCGGAGGTGGCCATTGCGGCCCGAAAGCAACTGATTGACGATGCCTATCAAGTTTTAGCTAACCCCGATCACCGCCGCGACTACGACAGCCGTTTTTTGGCCTATGCCTACGCCGATCCGGTGCCAGAGGCCAGTCCTGCGGCGGGCCTAGAGGTTCGTTCTGACCTAGGAGAAGCCGCGCTTCGTTCCTTGGCCACCGATCCTGGGGCAGGGGAAGTGGCGGGTAACCAGATCGAAATTGCGTCGGATCAGTTTGCGGGGGCGCTGCTGATTTTGCTGGAATTGGGCGAGTATGAGCAGGTGATCCACCTGGGACGACCCTACCTCAGCAGCGGCAGTGGTAGCCTAGCGGATGGTCAATTTGGCGACCCGGCCCTGGTGCAGGGGGATGTGGTGCTCACCCTGGCCTTGGCCTGCCTGGAACTAGGCCGCGAACAGTGGCAGCAGCGGCAGTACGAAACGGCAGCGGAATCCCTAGAAACGGGCCATGAACTGCTAGCCAAGGAAAATCGTTTTCCGGCGCTGCGGGCTGAAATTCAGACGGAACTCTACAAGCTTCGCCCCTACCGCATTCTAGAGTTGCTGGCCCGCCCCTTGGAACAAACCCGCGAACGGCGGCAGGGGTTAAAGCTTCTGAAATCCATGCTGGAGGATCGGGGCGGCATTGAGGGCACCGAGGACGATCTCTCAGGGCTGGTGATTGACGATTTTTTGCGCTTCATTCAGCAATTGCGTGATTACCTAACCGCCTCCGAGCAGCAGGAATTATTTGAGCATGAGGCCCGTCGGCCATCGCCAGTGGCCACCTATTTGACGGTGTATGCCCTGCTGGCGCGGGGCTTTGCCCGCCATCAGCCTGCCTTGGTGCGTCGGGCCAAGCAGTTGTTGATGGGCCTTGCCAGTCAGCAGGACGTGCACCTAGAAAAGGCGGTGTGCGCCATGCTGCTGGGCCAAACCGAGGAGGCCAACCGCGCCCTGGAGTTTAGCCAAGAGTATGAGCCCCTGGCCTACATTCGTGAGCATTCCCGCAATTCCCCCGACTTATTGCCAGGGCTGTGTCTGTATACCGAACGCTGGCTGAAGGACGAGTTGTTTCCCCATTTTCGGGACTTTCAAGACCAAGAGGCCACGCTAAAGGACTACTTTGCCGATCCCCAAGTCCAGAGTTACCTAGAGGCCATGGTGCCGGGGCCAGAAACCGCTTGGGAAGGGCTGGATCCTGCCGAGGCCGGAGCGGGTGGCATTCCCACCGTGGAGGGCTCGTTGCCGATCTATGCGCCGTCCCTAACCACCCCAGCCCCCCCTAGTCGTGCGACGACGCCCCCTGCCACGAATGGCCTAAACGGCTTGAGCGCCCCTGCCGCCGCCGCCGTCCACAGTCGTAATGGCCACAGTCCGGCCACCGCCGCCATGGCTCCGGTGGCTCGCAATGGTCGGTCTCGCCCTGTGACCAAGGCCGTTGGCACTGGGGCGGGTGCGGTGTCCGCCAGTTCGGCTCCCCCGGCGAGGACGGTGGTTTCTCCCGCCCCTGGTCAGGCCCAGCAGCCCCCCGCCCCGATGGATCGAGATATCTCCGTGGCCGAGCGTGTGGCCCAGCTCTCCCCCGAAGGACAGTTGCAGTCCTCGACCAAGTCTCCGTCCCCCCAGCGACCCAAGCCATCTCGCACTAAACCCTCTAAGCCCAGCACGGCAGCGGCCTTAGCCCTCACAGAGGGGGATCCCTCTGCGACGGTGACTCAGGTTGACCCTATGCCAAGGCGTTCGGCCTCTCCCCGCTGGGGGCGGCTGGCCTTGGTGGGCCTAGTCGGGTTGGCTAGCTTAGGAGCCCTGGGGTTTGGGACAGCGCGCGCTGTGGGCTGGCTGACGGGGGCCATGGCAGGGCCAAGGCTGGAGGGCAGACCGCTGGATCTCAGCTTGGCGGAGCCTGCTGTGGAAATTCCCAGTGCCCCCGGCCCCGATGAACAGATTGGCGTCACCAGCATGGCGCAGCAGGTGATTGAAACCTGGCTAGAAACCAAACGAGCCGCCATGGGCAAAGACTATCAGGCCGATGGCCTTGACAAGATTTTGACTGGCCCCGTGCTCAATCAGTGGCAACGTCGAGCCGCCGCCGCCCCCCAGGAAAACTGGTACTGGGAGTACGAGCACGCCGTTGAGGTACAGTCCGTAACCCCCGACGATCCCACGGCGGATCGGCTTCAGGTGGTGGCGGAGGTGCAGGAGACGGCTCGGCTGTTTGAGTACGGCGTTGAAAATACCACGGCCTCCTACGATGACCGCCTCACCATGGAATACACCCTTGTCCGCCAGGATGGTCAGTGGTACATCGAGGCGATGGGGAGTCAGGCGGGCGGCAATTAAGGCGGCAATTAAGTATGGGGTTAGCCCACCGGCGGAAAATGTGGTGGGGCTAAGGTGGCCCGAGTAGACTATTCCTAGGGCCACCTCAGCCCCGCCAGGGTTTAGGCTGAATGCAGCTTGGTGAAGCCCCTTGGAACCTAGCGACGGTGGTTCCGTCCATGGGAAGGCGACTGGCTACAGAACACGGCGGAGAACAGCTAGCACCCCAGCGCTATGGGAGAAACCGTGTTTTGATACAATGCTGGCTGACAGCCTTGGGCTAAGCCGTCCGGTGTCGATGCCGTGGGCGGGTTAACGTGTTCCCTAAGTTCATCAAAGTAACGTGCAGAGCAAACCTGAATGCCAGTAGATAGCCCGCCAGGATCCTCATTACCCCTCATGTTGGACATGCTGCCAACCCCAGAGTTGCCCAGCCAAGAATGTCCCCGCCGCGCCCGCACCCAGATTGACCTGATGCTGCTTGCCATTGAAGCGCTGGATTTGGGCGGCAGTGAAGCCATGCTGGCGGTGGCCCAAGACCTGGGCCTGGATCCCGTGGTCAAGGGGCGGGTGAACCTGTGGCTGTTGCGCAGCACTAATCCCATGCGCCGTTACAGCCAGCGTCGCCCCATGACCCTAGAGGAAGCCAAGGCCATGGTGGCGATTATCGGCAATCTGTCTCGACGGCTGACGGTGCTGATGCGACAGTTGCTCACGGGCTATCAGCAATTGCGTGACCGGGGGCTGTCCCTTGACCATCACCTGCGCCTAGCCGATTATCTCCAGCGCTTTCGCACCCACTTCCGGGCTCGCATGAACCCCCGTCGGGCTGGGGTGATCGCCTACAGTACCGACGAGCGGCTGGATGAACTGGCCATGCAGTTATTGGAACAATTGCTGTTCTGCTCTGGCATTTTGGGCACCCAGCGGCTGTGGAGTAGTTTGTTTGATGGAGAGGTGGTATGACCGTTAAACGTCAGTACACCCTGCCCTACTGCAACCTAGTTCTAGAGGGGATTGAGTCCGTTGCCACCGATCCCTACTCCCCGATGACGGTATTGATGAACGCCGAATGCCAGTTTCCGGGCGTGACCGATACTACCCTCACCGGCGGGCGCGAGTTTCTGGATAGCCTAGTGACCGCCGTCAGCGCCTACGGCCAGCATTTGCTCAGCGGCATTCCCCGCCCTACATCCGCGATTGTGCCCCTAGTGGATGTGAAGCCGGGGGAAGGTTCCGTTCATCACCTGATTGTGCGCCAGCAGCCTGGGGGCGAACCCACCGTTGAGGCCGAGGCCCTGGCTCCGTTGGATATTCCGCTGACCACGGTGCAGTTCTACGACCTGATGGAAGCGGTGGATCAACTCCTGGCCGATAGCCAAACCCTGCCCGACCTGAAGGCTCAGTTCCAGGCGGTGCCGCGCCGCCTCGTGAAACCCGTCGAGCCCATGGCCAAGCGGTCGGCCCCCGCCGTGGTGGGAGCCGCAGCCCTGGTGGCGGCAGGACTGGCCCTGTTCTTTGTGCCCCCGCCCGAATTTGAGCCCAGCCGCCTGGAGCGTGGCGGTGAGACCTCTGAAGTCTTGGACGCTGAGACCGCCGCCGAGGGAGCAGACACCTGGGAGGATGCCCCGGCCATCACCGACGCTGTCACCCTGACGACCCTGCGGCGACAACTGCGGCAGCGGTTACAGGAGGGTTGGTCTACCGATAACGCCCCCAGCGAAATCTTGATCTACCGAGTCGTGGTCTCAGAAACCGGGGATATTCTGGGCTACAAGTACGAAAACGATGCTGCCCTAGAGGCCGTAGACAGCACTCCCCTGGCTCGTCTGGCCGTTCCGGCGGTGGATGCTGAGGCTCCCCGGCAGGCGGTGGCCCAGTTTCTCGCCCGCTTTACCCCCGATGGCCAGGTGGAGGTGGATGTTTGGGATCCTGCCCTGGCTACTGAGGATGCCCCCGCCGCCGAAAACTCCACGGCATCGGCGGACGGCACTAACGCCGACCTAGTCGAGGCGAACCCGTCCGACTCGGACACTGAAGCCACGGATACCGAAGCCACGGATACTGAATCCACGGACACCGAGGACGCTGAACCCTCGGCTGATGGAGACAGTCCCGCAACGGACACCTCAGATCGCCCTGAATCTGAATCCACCTCAGCCAGCGAACCCCAACCCCTGGATTCCCTAGAGAACAAAATCACGGACGGGGATCGCATCCGCGACCTCAACCAAGATCTACGGGCGCGGCTCAGCGAGAGTGACCTGCCGAACCCCAGCGCTGATTTGATCTACCAAGTGCGCCTCGACGGCCAGGGCAACGTGGTGGGCTATGAAGCCATTAATACCGATGCCCTCCTGCTCGCCGAGGAAACGCCCCTGCCCGATCTGGTGTCTGCGCGTTCCGCCAGCGATGACCAGGCCGACTTTCGCGTGGTCTTCACCTCCAATGGCGTGATTGAAGTGAGTCCCTGGGATGGCTGGCCCTAGTAGGTATCGGTTTTGGTTGTGGGATGGTGGGCGGTGTTCACCTAGCCCTGTCAAGGTGGTCCAACTATTCCCCAAACGCCCATAGACTAAGGGACTCCGGCCACGACCACCAGGGAGTAAACTCCCTGGCTGATCGCAGAAGTCTGCTAAAGCAGACTGGGGAACCCGGCTCTCAATCCTCTTCAGAGGATTTCGACGTTGAGCCTGGGACTTCTAGTCCTTGGCTCAGCGGCCAATCCTAGGGATCGACCCC
>CAZWNR010000128.1:0-8948 GCA_964635665.1 uncultured bacterium
GTGGTGCTGCGGGGGGCCAACCTGGAGGGGGCCAATTTCTTTCGGGCCAACCTAACGGGGGCCGATTTAGCTAGGGCTAATTTGCGTCGCACCAACTTTGCCATGGCCACCATGGAGGGCATTGTGGTGAACCTGGCGGATATGAGCCACAGCAACCTGCTAGAGGCCAATCTAAACCGGGCTTCGCTGATGGGCACCATTTTGACCGACGCTTATCTAGAAGACACCCGGCTCACTGAGGCACGTCTGACCGAGGCCGATCTGCGCCAAACTAAAATCGTCAGCGCCGATTTTCGGGGGGCCGATCTCTGTGGAGCGCATTTCTCCTACGGCGACTATCGCGTTGATTGCCCTGAGCCGTAGGGCACCGCCCACCGATACTGCCCCTTTATCCTGATTGCCCCTCGATTCCAACTGCCAACGGGCGAGGAAACTTCGCCCCTACCCACCGCCGCTACCATGCCCGAAGGCCCCGAAATTCGCCGTGCTGCCGACACAATTCACCGTGCCCTCGCCGGAAACCGCGCCCAGGATGTGTTCTTTGCCTTCGATCACCTGAAGCCTTATGAAGAGAGGCTGATCGGCTGCACCATCACCCAGGTCACCCCCTACGGCAAAGCGCTGATTACGGCCTTCGACAATGGTTTTGGGGTCTACAGCCACAACCAGCTCTACGGTAAATGGGTGATCTGTAAGCCCCAGGCGGTGCCGCCCACGGGTCGTCAGTTGCGGTTTGCCATCCACACCGAGATGAAATGGGCCTTGCTCTACAGCGCTTCAGATATTGAAGTGCTGCCCCTCGACCAGGTGCCCCACCATCCCTACATTGCCAAGCTCGGCCCCGATACCCTGAATGCGACTCTAACGCCAGATCAGGTGGCGATCCGGGTTATGGATGCGACCTTTCGTCGCCGTCGCTTTGCGGGGCTGTTGTTAGATCAGGGCTTCCTGGGCGGCATTGGCAACTATTTACGCAGCGAAATCCTCTATGTGGCGGGCATCCACCCCAATCAGCGACCCATGGATTGCAGCCCCGTCCAAATCAAGGCCTTCGCCCAAGTGGCTCTTGCCCTGCCCCAGCAGTCCTACCGCCATCGGGGCATCACCAACGATCTGGCCCTGGCCGAACAACTCAAGGCCCAAGGGCAACGGCGGCGGGAGTATCGCCACTGGGTATTTGGTCGCCAAGGCAAACCCTGCCATCGCTGCGGCACTGCCATCGAAAAGCTGATCCTCGGCGGGCGACGGTGCTATGTCTGTCCGTCCTGCCAAGGGCAGTAAACCACTGACCACAAGGCCGATTACAAGGCCGAGTGGGAGTCTAGATCCCCACCGAGGGATGGGGGCTGATCCAGCGTTACACGGTTGCGCCCCTCAGCTTTAGATCGGTATAGGGCGATATCTGCTCTGGATAGCAGGGTTTCTAGGCCGGGGTTCGGCGTCGGGGCCTCGGCTACCCCAAAGCTAGCGGTAACCCGTAGGCTTTCTCCGTCTAGATTGATATCCATGGCTATGATGGCTAGCCGTAGCCGCTCCGCAAACCGATAGGCACCTTCGCGCCCGGTATCCGTGAGGACAATGGCAAATTCTTCACCGCCCCAGCGCGCCACCAGATCGCTGGCCCGTAGGGTCTCGGTGAGTAGAGCTGCTATCCTCTGCAAGACGAGGTCGCCAGCATCATGACCCCAGGTGTCATTAATGCGCTTGAAATGGTCAATGTCGAGCAGGATCAGGGATAGGGGGCGACCCGTGCGTACGGCTAACTGTACAAACTTGTCAGCGACCTCCTGCAAGCCGCGACGATTGAGAATGCCAGTGAGCGGATCGGTGCGAGCTTGGCGCTCGGCCTCATCCTTGAGGTGTTCTAGCTCCTGGGTACGCTCCTGTACCTGTTGTTCTAGCCCTTCATTGGCCTGTTCTAGATTGCCATAGAGCAATCGAAGGCTCTTAAGCATACCGTTGAAGGCTTCAGCAAGTAAATAAAACTCCTGCACACTACCAAGCTTAATACGTTGGTCGAGATCGCCCTGCTCTGCCTTCTGTACAGCAGAAACAAGACGATTTAGCGGTCGATGCACCACCCTGAAATGCAGGATAAATCCGAAGATAATTAACACAATCCAAGAGGTAATGGTGATCCCGATTGCATAGCGTCGATTTTGCATTAAATCGCGCACAAAAATATCTTCAGGAACTACGGTTACTACCGTCCAGTTGAATTCTCCATCGCTCTCCCAGGAACTAATTCCAATGTAATACTGCTGTTTATCCCATGCTGCTGACCATGTCGAATCTCCGTTTAAATGCCCTAGCTTTTGCTGAAACTCGGGATTTTGAAAAAGAGTACTTTGGTCCTGCTGAGAGGCATCGACGGAGGAGGCAATCAGGTTTTTTCTATTGTCAAGCAAAAAAACAGACACCATGGAATCGACGGTGATATCGCGAAGCAGTTGATCCAGTTGATCCAGGCGATATTCAATAGCTATGACCCCGATTAACTCGCCATTTTTCCCAAATACAGGTGAGCTAATGGCGATTGCCTGTGGATTAGCCGTTTGGCTTTCCCAGGTATAGACCTCTGTCCAAAAGGTTTCTTGTCGTTCCAAGGCATCACAAAACCAGCGTTCATTTTGAAATGCGTATTCCATCGGTTCGGACAGCAGTTCTTGTCTTTTGCCCTGCTGGTCTATGGCGTAACTCCGCAATAAACTATCACCAAATTCTTCCCTGTAAATACGTTCTGTTATCAGATCAAGATCGTAGGTCAAAGGAACGCCAACATCCATGAAATCGCCGTTTGTTTTGCCAAACAAAAAATAACCCAAATGACGATGTTGCTGAGCTTGTTGCCATAAAAGATGCTGAACGGCATCCAGATCGTTAGGATTAATGAGTCCTTGGCTTAATAGATAGGCGTTTTGCTCATTCAAAAGGCGAATAGCCGAAAAGTGATTATTGACTTGATGCTTGATCTCGTTAACTTTTTGCAAAGACAATGCTGCGAGGAGTCGTTCTATGGAGGAGGCGCTACTTTGGGCCGAGAGGTACCACACCAATCCCACCGCGATGGTGACAAGCCCGACTAGTGGAATTAAAAGAATCACGAGCAATGGGCGTCGCTGGTTCATCACGGCTAGCACTCAGTCCAACACGAAAAAGAGGGTAATTGCCGACATTGGGGCGGTTCACGGCCTTGAATCGGTGGTTTTAGGATAATTCTTCCTGGTGAAACTGTTGTGTCTACTGTGAACGCCGATCGCCATGGCGCTTCCCACCGTCTAGGTTAGGGTTGCCCTGACGCTGCTGTGGGGTTAAGCGGGTCACTGCTGCCATGGGTCTTCCTCAAGAAAAGTTGTCGGATGTAACGACATCTCAAAAAACATTAAGAGTTAGCGGCATGGTGTGTGGAATCCTTAAGACTGGAAAGCTAGAAGCATTTCAGCCGTCTTTGAAACCGCTATGGAACAGCAAAAAACCGTCATTATTACTGGAGCCTCGTCTGGGGTGGGGCTGAATGCCGCCAAGGCGTTGGCCGATATGGGGTGGCATGTGGTGATGGCCTGCCGCAACCTGGAGAAAACCCAGGCCGCTGCCAGCGAGATTGGCATGCCCGCCGGAAGCTACAGCATCATTCATTTGGATTTGGCTTCCCTGGCCAGTGTGCGCCAGTTTGTCAGTGATTTTCGGGCCACGGGCCGCAGCTTGGAATCCCTGGTGTGCAACGCCGCCGTGTATCTGCCCCTGGAAAAGGATCCGATCTACAGCGAAGATGGCTACGAAGTCAGTGTGGCCACCAACCACCTGGGCCACTTCCTGCTTTGCAATCTGCTGCTGCCCGATCTAAAGGCCTCCCCCGCCGCCGACAAGCGCCTGATTATCCTCGGTACCGTTACCGCTAATCCCAAGGAACTGGGCGGCAAAATCCCCATCCCCGCCCCGCCGGATTTGGGCAACCTGGAGGGCTTCGAGGCTGGATTCAAAGCTCCGATTTCGATGATCAACGGCAAGAAGTTCAAGTCGGGCAAGGCCTACAAAGACAGCAAACTCTGCAACGTGCTCACCATGCGCGAACTGCACCGCCGCTACCACGACGAAACCGGGATTACCTTCAGCTCGCTCTATCCGGGCTGTGTGGCCGATACGCCCCTGTTCCGTAACCACTTTAAGGCGTTTCAAACCATCTTCCCCTGGTTCCAAAAGAACATCACAGGGGGCTATGTGACGCAACAACTGGCCGGGGAACGGGTGGCCGCTGTGGTCGCCGATGCCGACCTGAAGGAATCTGGCATGTACTGGAGTTGGGGCAACCGCCAAAAGCCCGGTCGCCGTTCCTTTGCCCAGGAGGTCTCCAACGAAGCCCAGGACGACGCCAAGGCCCGCAAACTGTGGGATCTGAGCGCCAAACTAGTGGGCCTAGATGACCAATCCGCCAAGGGTGTTCCCGCTGCGGCGGGGTCGGTCTAGGCCACCGGGGACATCCTCCGGTGAGCGTCCATCCCCAGAATCCCTCACCCCAAACCCCTCACCCCAAGGCTACTGCTTATAAGCATCTCGGCTCTATCCATGACCGCCTAGGCGATCCCCCTAAATCCTCCTACCCTACGGGAAGCCGCAGGCGTCTATGGAAAGGGGGACGTTGAATCCGATTCCCCCCCTTTTTTAGGGGGGCTAGGGGGGATCAGCCCTCGGCTCAAAGCAGGGTAGAGACCTATGTATCAGCGGTAGCCCCCAAGGAGAGGGACTTTTGTTACTATTGTCTCTACCTTAAACGTCAAAGTCCAAGGGGCAAGGGTAGCAAGGGTGATGGGGTAGGTCGGCTTCACATCACAACGAATTACATCGCCATGGCTAGAGTGCCACTTGCGCAAATGCGAACTTCGCGCAATGATCCCACCGCCCTGCGGCAATTAGCAGTAGGATGAGCCTAGGGTAAGGGAACCTGCGGGGGCTTCAACGGTCGCTGCGGGCCATAGGGCCATGACCTCCCAAGGTAGACGAGTTCGCCTCAGTGTGTCGGCTACCTCTGTTTTGTCCTCGTGTGCAGGTGGTTGGCGATGGTGACCCACGATGGCAACCACCGGGAACGAAGACATTGCCCATAGACGGCAGCCCCAGTAACGGGGTCTGATTAAACTGAGGGTTTTGCAACCCTACGGATATCCATTGGCCATTCATTTGCCCCACCCATGGCCCACGTTTGAGTGGGCGACAGTGTCGTGTCGGCCCTTGGGCAGTCGTGGCTGACGAGTCCTCTGTCCGGGCAGCGACGCTGGGTTCTGTATCCACGCCATAAGGGAGAACCGGACATGCTGACTTCAGCCCATCAGACCCAACAGCAGCGAGTGGCCATTGCTGGAACGGTGATCAATGCCGCTACCCAGGAAGGATTGCCCCAAGTTGTGGTGCGAATTACCCAAGCCCCGATGGAATGTATTCAGGGTTTTTTGGGGATTCTCGAGCAATCCCTCGTTCCCCACCCGCGCCTGATGGCGAACTATCAACGGCTGATGTGTGATCGCCCCATCACCCCTGATACCCTCAAACTGGCCCAAGTGCTGTTCAACACCTTTGAGCGCAACCAGTGGCTAGTCGCCCCCCGCCCTGACCAAACCCTAACCGGGGGCGATGGCCACTACTGCTTTTTTGATCTGCCGCCGGGAGACTACAGCTTGTCTGCCACGCTGATGATTCCCCACGGGTGCCAGGGGGCAACCCAGGGGCAGGTACGAGTTCATTCGTCCAATCAGTGGCTGGCGTTCTCGGCGCTGGATCTCACCCTTTCCCTGCGACCTTGCCCAATTTCGATTCCGGCTACGAGCTTAGAGGATTTGCTGCCTTGGCCCCATCTGGCTAGTCTGCAACAGGCCCAGGCGGCGTTCAGCCAGCGGGTGTAGATCATCCCCATAAACAAGGATCCTCAGCCCTAGGGATTAGGGCTGAGGATCCTGCTGAGGCTAATCGGTGATGCCGAGGCCGCGTCTAGCCCCTAGATCATCGGTTCAGTATTGAGAGAACTCCGGTTTCGTCGTCGGTGTGCCTAGGAGATTTGGCCTTTCCAAGGGTAGAAACCGGGGTTCTGTATCGTGGGATTTCTAACCCCTAGGCGCGGTATTGAGGATCGGGTTGGTAGTAGACCTTAGAACCCTGATCCGGCACGTAGCGACATTCCCAGAAGGCCCGCCAGAAGCTCGTCCAGATGGATTCTGTAGATTTGCGGTAGTAGCTCCCCATCACGGGTTTGATGGCCTCGGTGGCGGTCTTCAGGTGGTAGTGGGGAATGCCCAAAAAGATGTGGTGGGCGACGTGGGTGCCGATGTTGTGGTGGATGTCGTTGATCAGCCCGTAGTCGTGGTCGATGGTGGAGATCGCGCCCTTCAAGAAGTTCCAGTCTTCGCCGCGATACCAGGGCATTTCAGGGGTGGTGTGGTGCAATAGGGTTACCAAGTCTAGCCAGACTACAAACACCAGGTAGGGCATCACGTAAAACTTGACGATGAAGGTCAAGCCAAACTGCACCGTTAGCCCCACCAGCAGCGCCACCATGGCCGCACAGCAGAGGGTACTGATGAGAACCCCACGCCGTTCAGAGGGACGGAAGAGAGGGCTGCTGGGCAAAAAGTGAGACCCTTGGCGTCCGGGAGATCGCAGGAATAGATAAAACGGATAGGCCAGCAGGGCAAGATAATACCGTACCCATTTTTGGGCGGTGGGTAGATGGCGGTACTGGGTTTCCGTGAGGGGGTACCAGCTTTCGTCGGTGTCGATGTTGCCCGTGTTGGCGTGGTGGGTGCGGTGGCTGATGCGCCAGCCGTGGTAAGGCACCAAAATCGGCGTGTGGGAAAGGTGACCGACAAGATTATTCAGCCAGCCCAATTTGGAGAAGGAGCCGTGGCCGCAGTCGTGGCCGACCACAAACAAGGCCCAAAACAGGGTGCCTTGCAGAAACCAAAAAATCGGGTAAAACCACCAGGCATCTAACTGATAGGCCAGGATGTAGAGGGCTACAACCAGCCCCACATCCCGCAGGAAGTAGGCGATGGATCTCCCAGCGGAGGGCTGAAAACAATAGCCTGGAATGGCGTTCTTTAAATCTTGAAGGGTGAAGGGTAGGCCCGCATCGGCGGCGCTATGGTCTTGGGACGACCCCTCTGGTCGAAGATGAAGAGACTCTAATTGCACGAAGGTACCGAGTTTAACCGTAAAAAGTAACGACCCCCATGCCAGGATCGGCACCGAGGCTGTTACGTATCTTAACCTTTGGCGATCCTGAAAACCGCCTTGATTTGGTCTATTGGGCCTGCATTGCCTTCAAAACCAGGGCTGGATCCACCCAGAGCCCCTGGTATTTCATTCCCCAATGTAGGTGTGGCCCGGTGGTGCGTCCGGTCATTCCCACTCGGCCAATCCGCTGCCCAGCTTTTACGGTCTGCCCTTGGCGAATTTCTAGGCCTCCGGGCCGATCCACCATCACCCGTCCGCCCTCCTTTTCCACCACAATATGCCCTTGCATGTGGCAGTAAACGTGGGTCCAATCGCCAGATTTCACGGTGATGTAGGTGCCGCAGGCGTTGTCGCTGCCCACCCGAATCACCGTTCCATCCCACCAGTTGCGAATGTAGCTGCCTAGGGGAGCGGCCAAATCTAACCCGTAGTGGAACCGATAGCCCCCCATGGGGTGCTGCCGATAGCCAAAGGGGGAGGTGTAGGCCGTAAATTGCTCTACCGGAAAGGAGGCTCCTTTCTGCCAAGGATTTTGGGGTACTTCGGGGGAATCTGCGGCCATCAGAGGTTCTGGCCAAATCTGCGACCAGGGGAAAGGTGCCATCTCAATTACCATGCCAAAACCCACGCTGAGTAGAACGATCCAGCCCCATCCAGGGACTACGCTGCGCCGTGCCGCCATACCAAGCCGCCCCAAGGAGATCGAAACGCTAAATAGTACAAATTAACTATATCATACCTGCCGGAATGAGTACACATAGACTATAAGCGCTGTTCTAGGGGGACGGGGTGCTCCCTAAGCCGTTTGGCTGATCGGTTTTTTCTGGGGCATGGATCTGAGGCCAGGGTGGGTATGTTAAAGACAAAACTTAGCCAACTTACACAGCGAGGCAAAGGAAGTAATATCAGCATGTGTATCACTGAAGTGGGCGAGATCAATGACTAGCCTCAGGGCAGCTGACCCCACAGGTGCCATTATTTGCAATCCCCTGACAATCGGGCCAGAAGCCTCGATGACGAGCGCGATTGCCCTGATGAATGGAGGGCCCCATGGATACACCCTGGCTGGCGATGTTCCCCAGGGGGATGGCCCAACCCTTGAGGATGGCTCTAGTTGTGTGGTGGTGGTCGAGGCAGACCGACGGGTGGTGGGCCTTTTGACGGAGCGGGATGTGGTGCGTCTCAGTGCCCAGCAGCAGCCCCTCGATCAGCTCTCGGTGGCGGAGGTGATGACCCAGCCCGTGATGACGCGCCGCCAATCTGACCTCACGGATGTGATTAGCACCATTGAGCGGCTGCAACAGGAGCACATTCGCCACCTGCCGATTGTAGATGGGCAAGATCGTCTGGTGGGGCTAGTGACCCACGCCAGTTTGCTGCAAGCCTTCAACCCCGTTGAGCTGTACCAACAGACGGAGGGGCTAGAGCAGCAGGTCAGGCAACTGGAGATAGAGCGCATTGCCCTAGTCCAGAGACAGGCGGCGGAGTTGGAAGGCCACAGAGCAGAGAGCCACCAGGCCATGCGGATGCAGGGGGAAATCGATGATCTGTTACGGAGCTTTGCCCTGGCCACCACCCTGCTGCTGACCCTGCAAGATGGTCAAGAATCGGTGCAAGCGGCCTTGGCGGCCTTGGGGTCAGCCCTCAAGGTTGATCGCAGCTATATTTTTGAATGTCATCCCCACCCCACTACGGGGGAGATGCTGTCGAGCCCGCGCTGGGAATGG
>CAZWNR010000129.1:0-8926 GCA_964635665.1 uncultured bacterium
GGTGACGGTGGAGCAAATTGGCGATGTGGCCTGCCACACCGGAGAACGAAGCTGCTTCCACCAAGTTAACGATGGCAAGGTTCCCCCTCCGGCGGATACGCTCTCCCAGGTGTTTGGCGTCATTTGTGATCGACGGGATCACCCCAACCCTGAGTCCTACACCTGCAAACTGCTAGCCGGGGGCGATAACAAAATTCTCAAGAAAATTGGCGAAGAATCCGCCGAAGTGGTGATGGCCTGCAAAGACGATGACCCCACCGCCATCGCGGGAGAGGTTGCCGACCTCTTCTACCACACCCTGGTCGCCCTCGCCCACCACGGCGTTGACCTAAAGGATGTATATCGCAAGCTCCAGGAACGCCGTCGGTAAGGAGTGATTAAGGATCAGCGTCATCTCAGACTCCCTAGGATGGGTTAGCGGAGCGTAACCCATGCGGGTCAAGCCTTGGAGCTAGGCTAGCCCCCTGAGGCGAGAACCTTCAGCAGTTCAGCGGATTCGGCCACGGAACCGAATACGCCGCCCTGCATTTTGATCATTTTTAGGGCCGCTAGGTAGTTGCCGTAGTCGGTAGCCCCGGTGCAGTCGGAGAGCATCAGACATTCATAGCCCCGGTCGTTGGCGTCGCGCATGGTGGTATGGACGCAGACATCGGTGGTAATGCCCGTCAAAATGATGTTGCGAATGCCCTTGACCGTCAGGATCAAGTCTAAATCCGTGGCGTAGAAGGATCCTTTTCCTGGCTTGTCGATCACCACTTCGCCCTCCATGGGGGCCAGTTCGGGAATGATGTCCCAGCCCGGTTCCCCCCGCACCAAAATGCGCCCGCAGGGGCCAGGATCGCCAATACCGGCCCCAATTTGCTGGGATCGCCAGCGCTTGTTGGCCGGAAGATCCGACAGGTCGGGCCGATGGCCTTCGCGGGTGTGGATAATGGTGAACCCCTGATCCCGCATCGCCGCCAGCACCGCTTTGATGGGCTCGATGGGAGCACGGGTTAGCGACAGGTCGTAGCCCATTTTGTCTACATAGCCGCCTTCGCCGCAGAAGTCGGTCTGCATGTCGATGATGATCAGCGCCGTATTGTCGGGGCTTAGATCACCGTCGTAGGGATAGGGGTAGGGATCAGCAGCAACGTAACGAGCCATAGGGGACACATCCAACCAAAGAAGCCATAGCCAGCTTAGCGAGTTGGACGCAGTCGATTGTAGCTGCGAATACTTTTGACATTAGAACCCAGGGTTCTTGAAGAACCCTGGGTGCTCCAGACCTTAGGGATGTTCAGAACCCCTAAAAGTCTTCCCGGTCGTGGATGGCCTGGGTGACGCGCTCCATCACCTCACTGACGGGGATCGCCCCCAGTTCTCCCTGGGCGCGGGTTCGGATACTGAGGGCGTTGGTTTCCACTTCCTTGGCCCCAATCACCGCCATGATCGGTACCTTGGCCTTTTCGGCGTTGCGCACCATTTTGCCGAGGCGATCCCCGCTGGCATCTACCTCCACCCGCACGCCCTGGGCCAAAAACTGGTCGGTCACAGCCTGGGCAAAGCCTACCTGCTCCTCGGTAACGGGCAGCAGCCGCATTTGCTCAGGGGATAGCCAGAGGGGAAAGTCTCCGGCGTATTCCTCAATCAAAATGCCAATGAGTCGTTCCAAGGAGCCAAAGGGAGCCCGGTGGATCATCACCGGACGCTGGCGGGAACCGTCTTCGGCCACGTATTCCAGGTCGAAGCGTTCGGGTAGGTTGTAGTCCACCTGCACGGTGCCCAGTTGCCATTCCCGATCCAGGGCATCGCGCACGATGAAATCTAGCTTGGGGCCGTAGAAGGCGGCTTCGCCAATGCCCTCAAAATGCTGCATGCCCAGGGTTTCTACGGCACGACGAATAGCGCTTTCGGCTTTGTTCCAGGCATCCTCCGAACCAATGTACTTGTCCGAGGCAGGATCCCGGAAGCTCAGCCGCGCCCGGAAAGACGTATCCAGCTTCAGCGCCCGCAGGGTGGACTGGATTAAATCCACTACCTTGAGGAATTCGTCGTCTAGCTGGTCGGGGGTAACAAACAGGTGGGCGTCATCCTGGGTAAAGCCGCGCACCCGAGTCAGGCCACCCAGTTCGCCGGATTGCTCGTAGCGGTAGACGGTGCCAAATTCCGCCAAGCGCAGCGGCAGTTCCCGGTAGGAACGCAGGGAGGCTTTGTAGAGCTGGATGTGGAAGGGGCAGTTCATTGCCTTTAGCACAAAGCCCTCGTCCTCGTTTTCACCCATCATCGGGAAGAGGTCATCCTTGTATTTCTGCCAATGGCCTGAGGTTTTGAACAAATCCACCCGACCAATGTGGGGCGTCACCACGGGCAGATAGCCCCGCTTCACCTGCTCCTGTTTCAGGAAGTTCTCCAGGGTTTCCCGCAGGATGGTGCCCTTGGGTGTCCACAGGGGCAACCCCGGCCCCACGTCATCGGCAAAGATAAACAGACCCAGTTCCTTGCCCAGCTTGCGGTGATCTCGCCGTTTGGCCTCCTCGCGCCGCCGTTTGTATTCCTGCAACTGCTCCGGCGTTTCCCAGGCAGTGCCATAGATGCGCTGAAGTTGTGCCCGCTTTTCGTCGCCGCGCCAGTAGGCTCCGGCCACGCTTTCCAAATCAAAGGCCTTGGGATTCAGGTCAGCGGTGCTGCCCACGTGGGGGCCAGCACAGAGATCCCACCACTCATCCCCCAGGTGATACAGGGTGATGGGGTCTTTGAGATCCGCAAGAATTTCCAGCTTGTAGGGTTCCCCTAGGGCTTCGATGCGCCGCTGAGCCTCTTCCCGGGTCACGGTTTCCTGTACGACGGGCAATTTCTTATTGATGATCTTAATCATCTCCTTTTTAATCGCCTTCAAATCCGCCTCGGTGAAGGGTTCGGGGCTGTCGAAGTCGTAGTAAAAACCGTAGTCAATCCAGGGACCAATGGTGACCTGGGCCTTGGGAAATAGCTTCTGCACCGCCATCGCCATCACGTGGGAGAACGTGTGGCGAATCCGCTTCAGCGCCTCTGATTCGCTGGTGCGGGGCAGCACCATAGGCTGGCTGTCGGCAGGAACGGAGGGGGCGGATGAAGCCATGGGTCAACAATTTGAAATACAAAAAGACTAGACCTAGTTTAGCGACTAATGCTGAGGGATTATGCCCTCCCCCCGATGTTCTTGCTCCCGAGGTACGGATATCCGAGCTCCTCGCCCCGGCTTGGGGCCTCCATCTGGCCTGAAATACGCTATGGTGAAGTTGTACCCATCTATCCCCCTAGGCAAAGGGTGACTTTAATGGGTACAGTGTGAGGGGCGTTACGAGTGAACCATCTGGTTTGCCGTTTTTGCCCAAAGGCAGGGTAGCCCTACCGGAAAGTTTTTGTCATTCTGATTCATGTTTGACCTTTTTCCATGGTCTTGTGCTATTCTGACTTCCTGAAAGTGCAAAGTTAGCCTTGGCGCAAGTTTCAAGTCTGTGCAAGCTAACGTTTTCACCGCAATATCGAAGAGCTTTTTTAACAGAAAATATGGTTGAACTAACTGCCGACGTAGCTGTCGTCCACCCCATGGTGAAATTTCAGCGACAGGTCGAGTCTTTGGTGAAAAAATCCAAAATGGTGAAGCCCAGCGATCCCATTTGGAAAATCGCCCTCCTGTTTGGCGATGACTGGGCCCACTGGAAGAAGGAACTGGAAGAATTCGACTTTTCCACCCAAGATCCCATCGCCGACCTGCTAGCCGTGCAAACCTGGGAAGAGGATTAGTTTTTTCAGGTAGAGTAAATACCCTGTCACCCCAACCGCAGGATAGATCAGCACAGCGTCATCCGTCCTGGCCAAGGTTCTAATCCGTTACGGTTGGGCTTAATCTATCCCATGGGCTGACTGCCTACGGGTCTGAGCAAGCGAGTCGCCCGTTCTCTCGCTTGTTCCGTAAAGCACCAGGGGCTGTTGATTCGATTCTGAGGGGTGTGGCTAGTCATACCTAACACCAAAACGCCGGGGCCTTTCCCTGGCGTTTTTCGTTGTTGGGACACCGCTGCCGGGATGCCAGTCCTGGGTTCGGCATCCTCGCCTTAGGGATCGGTAACGAAGGGGATAGGATAGGGAAGCCGTATGGAGGCGACTTGTGTTTTTCAGCGTTGTGATTCCCACCTATAACCGCCTGCCGATTTTGGAGAAATGTCTGCGGGCGATGGAGCAGCAGATCTACGATGAGGCCTTGATCATAGGCTACGAGATCGTAGTGGTGGACGATGGCTCTACTGATGGCACCGTGTGTTGGCTGCGGCAACATCAAGCGGAACTGCCCCATGTGGTGTTGTTTGAGCAGGATCACAAAGGCCCCGCCGCCGCCCGCAACCTGGGGGTTGAAAAAGCCCAGGGCGACACGATTATCTTCATCGACAGCGACCTCGTGGTGCTAGAAGGCTTTTTGCAGTACCATGCCGCCGCCCTGCAATCGGCCCACACGAAAGCTGGACATGATCGCTTCTTTACCTACGGGCGGGTGGTCAACACCGCTAATTTTGATAATCCCACCAGCGAACCCTACAAAATTACCGACTACTCCCAGGCGTTTTTTGCCACGGGCAACGTCGCCATTGCCAAACACTGGCTGATGGAGGCGGGCCTGTTTGACACCCAGTTCACCCTCTACGGCTGGGAAGACCTGGAACTGGGGGTGCGGCTGAAGAATCTGGGTCTATCCCTAATTAAAGTCCCCGAAGCCGTGGGCTACCACTGGCATCCCCCCTTCACCCTAGAGGATGTCCCTTCGCTGATCGACAAGGAAATTCAGCGGGGTCGCATGGGGGTGCTGTTCTATCAAAAACACCCCACCCGCGAAGTGCGGATGATGATTCAAATGACCTGGCTGCACCGGATTCTGTGGGGTGTGCTGTCCTTGGGTGGAAGACTCAACGAGAACACCCTGGCTCCCCTCCTACGCTGGCTGATTGCCCAAGGGAAACCGCAACTGGCCCTAGAGGTCGCTAGGGTATTTCTCAATTGGTACAACGTTCAGGGCGTCTACGCCGCCTACGCTGAGATGCAGCAGGAAAGCTGATTTCAACAGCCAGCCATGGTCTCAGGCAAAGCGGCTGGCCCCATCTAGGGGGCAAGATCGGCTCAGGTCACCAGCCTTCTCTACCGAGCGAGCGCCGATGGGTGGGTGTCCTGAGGCGGAGAAGGGGGTGTTTTGTCCAGACAACAGCCTCTGGGGATTGCCTAAAAAAATGGTGTTTATTTCAGTGATTTAGCGGATTACGTGACGCAACTCACTGACAACCTGTGCAGCCCCCAAACTTTACGGTTAGAATTAGTAAGCCATTAGCTGATTACCTCAATGCCTTCGATAGAAAGAAGGTTCTATTGAACTAGTCTTGGGCTGATGGGCTCCCGATTTAGGGTGCGTTATGGAGGTTCAGGGGCCATGATGATCACGCTCTGTTCAGGATCTTTCTGAGAGGGTGGGCATCTAAGGATCTGAACTGTTAGTCTGAAAAAACCTTTGTCTTGAATTGAAGGAGCACGAGGATCGCGGTATGACCCAAGCAAACCAGCTGCTCGACACCATCGAATCCGATAGTGAGATCGACCTACTCGTTGACGATGTTGATGATGACGAGAACGACGTTGCTACCGATGACGAGGCAGATTCTACCGCTAAGGGAGCCAAGGGGAAAGCAACCCGCCGTCGGCCCTCGGCCAAAAAACGTCACTACACAGAGGATTCTATCCGTCTCTACCTTCAGGAAATTGGCCGCATTCGCCTCCTGAGGGCTGAGGAAGAAATTGAACTAGCCCGTAAAATTGCCGACCTACTTAAGCTAGAGCGTATTTTCGATGACCTGTCCGACAACCTCGAGCATGACCTCCAGGGGTTGAGTCAGGAACTGACCACCGAAGAGTGGGAACAGTGGGCCGCCGCAGTCATGCAGGAAGAGGGAACCACCTTTACCGTTGGGGCATTCCGTCACCGGGTTCACGTTGGACGGCGGGCCAAGGACAAAATGGTCCAGTCTAACCTGCGACTGGTGGTGTCCATCGCCAAAAAGTATATGAACCGAGGCCTGTCCTTCCAAGATTTGATCCAGGAAGGCAGTTTGGGTTTGATTCGGGCGGCGGAAAAGTTTGACCACGAGAAGGGCTACAAGTTCTCCACCTACGCCACCTGGTGGATCCGTCAGGCCATTACTCGGGCCATTGCCGATCAGTCTCGCACGATTCGTCTGCCCGTTCACCTCTATGAAACGATTTCGCGCATTAAAAAGACGACGAAGCTGCTCTCCCAAGAACTAGGCCGTAAGCCCACCGAAGAAGAAATTGCTACTCGTATGGAGATGACCATCGAGAAGCTACGTTTTATTGCCAAGTCGGCCCAGCTTCCCATCTCCCTGGAGACGCCCATTGGTAAGGAGGAGGATTCACGCCTCGGTGACTTCATCGAGTCCGATGGTGAAACCCCAGAGGATCAGGTCTCTAAGAGCCTGCTGCGCGAAGATCTAGAAAGCGTGTTGGGTACCCTCAGCCCCCGCGAACGGGACGTACTCCGCCTGCGCTACGGCCTCGACGATGGCCGCATGAAGACCCTGGAGGAAATCGGCCAGATCTTCAACGTTACCCGTGAGCGCATTCGCCAAATTGAAGCCAAGGCCCTTCGTAAGTTGCGCCATCCCAATCGCAATAGCATTCTCAAGGAATACATCCGCTAGACTGCTCTATCGGTGCATCGATAACGATTATCCATAGCGGCTATCCGTATCGCCGCTATTTATAGGGAGGTCGCCCCGACAGGGGTGACCTCTTTTGTTGGTTTTGGCCCATGGGAATTCCAGCGGCGAAATTGCGGGTTTTCTGCGCCCTAAAGTGAGCTATGGTAGCTACAGAATTGATGCAGTCTGGACAGATTCATGGAATGGCATGTGACCGACGCCCAAAGCCTGCGAGTCATTGATAACGAAATTGGCGATCATGGCTTTTCCCCGGCGGAGTATGAAATTGTGCGTCGGGTCATCTACACCACAGCCGATTTTGACTATGCGGCCCATATCCGTTTCTCTGACCAGGCCCTGCAATCGGGGGCAGCGGCTTTGGCAGCCCGCACCACCATTGTGGTAGACGTGCCCATGGTGCAGGTGGGCATTACCCCCGCCATCCAGGCGACCTTTGCCAACCCGGTCTATTGCAGCATGGATGCCCTGACCCGCCCCCAAAAGGGCAAAAGCCAAGCCGCCTGGGGGATTGAAACCCTAGCCCTGCGCTACCCAGAGGCGGTTTTTGTGGTGGGTTCTTCAGAGGTGGCTCTAGCGACCCTGGTAGACCTGATTGAGACTCAAAAGGTACGGCCAGCCTTGGTGGTGGGCACTCCGGCGGGCTTCCTCGACACGGTGGCCCTCAAGGATCGCCTACAGGATACGATGGTTCCCCACGTTCGCATTGATGGCCGTAAGGGTAGCGCCGTGGTGGCCGCTGCCATTGTGAACGGGCTAGTTGATTTGGCCTGGCAAGCCTACGGCCAAGATCCAAAATCAGTAAATTGACGGCGATAACCAGACCCCTAGAGAGCCATTGCTTAAACACAAGACTCTCTTCTGATTGGTTCCTAGGGGTGATCCCCCCCTGGCCCCCTAAAAAAGGGGGGGATCGGATTCAAGGTGTCTCTATCGGTTGCAGTCGCGGTTTTCGATGGCTCCGTCGGGCATGGTGGTATTACAGAACAGCACCATGCTCCGGTTGACGCCGCGCAGATTGGCCCCCGTGAGGTTGGCGTTTTTCATGTTGGCGGATCCTAGGGTGACGCTCAGCATGATGGCGTTGGAGAGGTTGGCCCCAGACAGGTCGGCGTCTTCGAGGTTGGCCTGGGTCATTTCCACCCCAGACAAGTCGGCCCCAGCCAGGGTGGTGCGCAGCAGGTTCGCTCCATTCATACGGGCATTGGCAAGATTTGCGCCCGTGAGGTTGGCGGCTTCGAGGTCGCTCAGCATCAAATTGGCGTCCCGGAGGTCTGCATTGACGAGGTTGGCCTTAACGAGGACGGCAATTTTGAGGTTGGCGTTGGCCAGGTTGGCCCCTGTGAGGTCGGCCTCATTGAGAATGCAGACAGGGCACTCATTGGTTTCTAGTAATTTTTGAACATCCTCTGGAATGGCGGCGGCGGCGGGGCTCGCTCCCATCCACCACAGCATGGCAACAAGTCCGAGGATGGCAAATAGACGTTTCATAGCCGTGATCGATTCCTTAGGCCGATAGGGTCATGGCTATTGTCCCACCCAACGACCAGCCTGGGATGCCGTCTTCCGAGAGAACTAGGGCTTAGGGGAGACTGTCCGACCACCGTCCCTCCACCCAAAACAGGTCGGCTTCCGGGTTGGGGCGGCAGGGCGGCCAGTAGGGTAGAACGCCCCGCTGCAAGCTGTCGCTGGGGGGAAGAGGCAAATCCTGGGCGAGACAAAGGGAGGACAGGACTTGAAAAAACTGAGAACCATGGCCCGATCCTTGGGTAATGGCATGGGCCAGTTCGTGGACCACCAGATGGGGCCAATCGACGGGATCGATGCGGCTGGGGTCTACCACTAACGTAATAGGCTGCGTATTGAGGTTACAGAAACCGTCGATTCCAACTTTGAGGGCAATGGGAGCGGCCACCAGTTGAATCGCAGGTCGTTCCTCTGGGCGCAGGCCGTTCAGCAAGGTAAGCAGGCTATCGTTTAGGCGCTGGTTGAGGATATGAATGCGTTCGCCAATGGCGGTGAGCACTGCGAGGTGATGGACATCGGCACTGGTGATCGCGACCCAATCCGCATGGAGGGATCGCTGGCGCACCCAGCCTAGGTAGCGATTCGCCCAAACCACAGACTCGCAATCGGGGGGCGGGGGAGTGAGCCATGGGCGGATAGCATCTGAGGCATCATCGGCCCAT
>CAZWNR010000130.1:0-8848 GCA_964635665.1 uncultured bacterium
CCGCTCGAGTCCTCCCTCAAGCTGTTCTACGATGACGCCAATATTCTGTGGCTAGGCTATGTCGCCGATGTGCAGCGGCGCATTGACCTGCTGCGGGGGGCCGATGGTTTTATCCTGCCCTCCTTCGTGGAAGGATTGTCCCTCTCTCTGCTGGAAGCGATGGCCTGCGGTACCGCCTGCGTGGCCACCGATGCCGGGGCCGATGGTGAGGTGTTGGCTAACGGGGCGGGCATTGTGCTAGACCCCCAGCGGGTGGCGGTACAGTTACAAACCATTCTGCCGCTGCTGCGAGACCATCCCGAAATTGCCCACCTCCTAGGCCGCAAAGCCCGTGAGCGCGTGGTATCCCGCTATACCCTCAGTGCAAACCTGTTGTGCCTAGAGCGCCTCTACGAAGCCGTGGCCCTACCCTCCGCCCTAGCCTTAGGCATGTAGAGAGACCTGGCCCAATTGGGCTAGACTAAGCCCACCATGCGGTCAATGGCCTCGGTCAATACTTCAGGGGGATGCACCAAAGCCATTCGCACATAGCCCTCTCCGGCCTGCCCAAACCCCACCCCGGGGGCTAGGGCCACCCCCGTCGATTCCACCAGCTTGATGCAAAAGTCGATGGAGCGCTCGGCCCAGGGCTGGGGTAGCTTCAGCCAGAGGTACATGGTGGCCTCTGGCGGGGTAACCTCCCAGCCCTGGCGGTGTAGGGCCGCAATGGCGGCATCTCGACGCTGGCGGAAGGTGTCGATCATGTGGTGGACGGTGTCTTGGGGGCCAGTGAGGGCGGCGATGGCCCCCCGCTGAATGCCGGGGTATTGGTTAAAATCTACGTTGGCCTTGATTTGCCGGAGGGCTTGAATCAACTGGGCGTTGCCGATGGCATAGCCTAGCCGAAAACCGCCCATGCCGTAGGACTTGGACATGGAGAAAAACTCGATGGAGACGGTTTTGTCGCGGTCGGCCTGGAGTACCGACACCGCTGGCTGGCCTGTAAAGGTGAGGTCGGCGTAGGGAAAATCGTGGGCCAGAACAATGCGGTGCTGCTGACAAAAGGCCACGGCCCGCTGCCAAAACTCTAAATCGGCGGTGGCGGCGGTGGGGTTGTGGGGATAACTCAACACCATCAGCCGCGCCTGGGCCAGCACGTCGGGGGGAATGTCCTCAAAGCGGGGCAAAAACTGATTTTCCGCCCGCAGGGGCATGGGGTGGATGTTGGCGCTGGCGAGGTACACTCCCCCAGCATGGGAGGGATAGCCCGGGTCCATGAGTAGGGCGTAGTCCCCAGGGTTGAGTAGGGCCAGGGGCAGGTGGGCGGTGCCTTCCTGGGATCCGATCAGCAGCAATACCTCGGTTTCTGGATCGACGGGCACCCCAAACTTATCGGTGTACCACTGGGCTGCCGCGTGCCGAAGGGCCTGGGTACCAGAAAAGAGGCAGTAGCCGTGGGTACTGGTGTCGGGCAGGGCGGCGGCAATGGCCTCTAGGATGTGGGGAGCTACGGGCAGGTCGGAGGATCCGAGGGACAGGTCGATGATGGTTTGCCCCGCCGCCCTCGCCTTGGCCTTGGCCCGATCCATATCGGCAAACACGTTGGTTTGAAGGGGCTGCATGCGCTGGGCTAGGGGAAACGTAACGTCCACAGAAGTACCGCTAGGAGGAGAAATAACGTTTTTCCTTGCCATCATATAGCAAAGGTCAGAACGGGTCTAAATCGGGAACAATTAAAGTATCTGGTTTTCCGGTAGATCGTCACTAGGTCTGCGTCCGTCTTCATTGGTCTCTCCTATTGCCCCTCATCCGCCGCTATGACTAAACCTCCTTCCGCCGCCCTTGGAGACGCCTATCCGGCCCTACGCAACTTTCTCAAGTTGACGGCGCTGACCTTGCAGGTACCCCAGGCGGCCCTCACGGTTCAGGTGGGATCTCGCCCCTACACCACCGGAGCCTTGAGCTATGGCCCCATTACCCAGGTGGTGCTGCGCCAGATGCTCGAACAACCCCCACCCGACCTCGTCCCCATCTCCGACGCCCTTTCCCTGGGTACGCTGTATCGCACCACCCCTGAGGCCCAGACCCCTGCCCCGCAGGTGGCTTTGGTGGGGCGCATCCATCCGCCCCACACCTCCTCCTACTTCACCCTCTACATTCCGGGCATGGTGGCCGAGGCACTATCGACTACCCAGGTCAAAACCCTGGCCTACCTGAGTCAGCAGTTGATGCTGTGTCTGCGCCTCGTTCCCTTACCGTCGGTTCTGGTACCACCACCTCTGCCCACCAACCTAGAGGATCTAGATAGTCCCAGCCAGCCCAACCAGGATTTTCTGTCGCGGGTGGTGTCGATTAATCCGCCCCGTCCGGCTGGGGATAGCCAAATCCACCCTCGGTTGCCCAGCTTGGTAGATTTGGCCGCTCAGCTTCAGGCCTGCCTGTCCTACGACCATCTGGGCCAACTGATGGCAGACTATCTGCCGTCAGTTTTCCCTCACCAGGCGGGGCAGGTGGTGCTGATATCAGGCTTTCCGACCCAGGTCAACGTGCTCACTCGTTGGGGCCACGATCAGCCGCTTCAGTCCCTTGGCCAGCCTTGTGAACTGTTCAGCCGCCCAATGACCGCCCCTCGCCTAGGCCCTTGCCCCCAATGCCATCCCAGTCCCCTGGAACCCCTCACCTCACCCTTAGCCCAACCCACCCTGGCCTGCACGGTGTTGGGCGATATTAAGGAGGCTATCTGTCTGCTCCAGGTTACCGCCGCCCCTGGGCCAAGCCCCCTGCAAACTAAACTGATCCAAAAACTGTCTGACTACATTCCCCCGGTCATGGAACGGCTGTTGGTGCTGGAGGAACTGGAATCGCAGGCCACCCACGATGGGCTGACCGGATTACTCAACCGTCGCCCGATGGAAACGGTGCTGCACAACCTATGCCAAACCGGAAGCCATCAGCAGCCCGTCAGTTTGATCTTGATAGATATTGATCACTTCAAGGTCGTCAACGATACCTTGGGTCACCTGGTGGGGGATCAGGCGCTGAGAGATATCAGCATTTTACTAAAGGGCCACGTCCGTTCCCAGGATCTCGTCTGCCGCTACGGGGGTGAGGAATTTTGCATGGTGTTGTTCGATACGCCCCTGGATGTGGCCCTGGTGCGGGCCGAAAAAATCCGGCGGGCGGTCAAATATCTGACGCTGGTCTACAATGACCAACCCATCGAGCCATTGACCATTTCCCTGGGCATTGCCTGCTTTCCTCGCCATGGCGAAAACCCGACTCAACTGCTGCGCCAGGCCCACCAAGCCCTCTGCTGGGCTAAAGCCCATGGCCAAGACCGCACCGCCAGCGTCGAGGATCTCCCCCCTCCCTGAGGGAGAGGGGTTGGGGGTGAAGCCGTGCTACCCCCCGAAAGTCAGGTTACTTGTGGGCGGCAATGCACTGGTTCACTAGGGCCTGCACCTTATCCACATTCTGCCAGCCGAGAATCTCGGTGACCTTCTTTTCTAGGTTCTTGTAGGTGCGGAAGAACTCGGCGATTTCGTCCAAACGGTGGGGGGCTACGTCATCTAAAGAGCGCACCTTGGCGTAGCGGGGGTCGGCCACGGGCACGCAGAGGATTTTCTCGTCGCGGTCGCCGCCGTCGATCATTTCCAACATGCCGATGGGGCGGGCCGCAATCACACAGCCGGGGAAGGTGGGCTGATCCATCATCACCATGCCATCGAGGGGGTCGCCATCGTCGGCTAGGGTGTTGGGCACAAAGCCGTAGTCGAGGGGATAGTGCACCGAGGAGAACAATACCCGATCCAGGGCAAAGGCATTGAGGTCTTTGTCAAATTCGTACTTATTTTTGCTGCCTGCCGGAATTTCAATCAGGACGTTAATGACGCCAGGTTCGGGCTGGGCCGGAATGCGAGACAGATCCACCATACTGCTACTCCAGGAAAAACATTCGACACTGTATTTTACGGGTTGGCGGGAGCCTTTCCGCAGGGTTTTTGGTTCAGGAGATGGCCGGAGACCCCAATCCTGGCGGCCTCCCGATCCGATGGGGCCACCGTGGCCCACGCCCCTTCTGAGCCGGAGAGCTTAGGCCCCTCAAAAAGTGCTACTATCCTGACCTTGCCCCTGTTCTAGCCGCTGGAGGTCTTTGCGGTGTCTACCTCTGTGATTGTGACGGTGCCCGGTACAACCGCCAACATTGGCCCCGGGTTTGACTGCCTGGGGGCAGCGCTAACGATCTATAACCGCTTTATCTTCACGGCCATGGATCACCCCTCTGGCACGGTGACGATCACCGTCCAGGGCCTAGAGGCCGACCGAGTCAGCACCGATGCCACCAACCTGGCCTACCAAGCCTTCGCCCACTACTTTCAGCAGCGGGGGCAGGCCGTGCCTGCGGTGGCCATGGCCATTGACCTAGCGGTGCCCCTGGCCCGTGGTTTGGGCAGTTCTTCCACCGCCATTGTGGGGGGGCTGCTGGGGGCCAATGCCCTGGCGGACGATCCCCTAGGGCCTTCGGACATCACGGCCATGGCCATTGCCCTGGAGGGCCACCCCGACAATGTGGTTCCGGCCCTGGTGGGGGGCTGTCAACTGGCGGCCACCGCCGACGATGGCACCCCCACCCTGTGCCCCCTGCCCTGGCACAGCGAGATTATCCCCGTGGTGGCGATTCCCGATTTTGAACTTTCGACCGCTGAGGCCCGTCGCGTCCTCCCCGCCACCTACAGCCGTGCGGATGCTATTTTCAACACCGCCCACCTGGGACTGTTGCTGCGGGGGCTAGCAACCGGCAATGCTGACTGGCTGCGGGTGGCCCTGCACGACCGGATCCATCAGCCCTACCGCCAAGCCCTGATTCCGGGCTATGACGCCGTGGCCGCTGCGGCCCAAGCCGCCGGAGCCTACGGTTTGGTGATCAGCGGCGCAGGCCCTACCCTGCTGGCCCTCGCCCCCAACGCCACCGCAACCCAGGTGAGCGAGGCCATGGCAGCGGCTTGGCAGGGGCAAAGGGTGACAACCAAGGTGCTGCGGCTTGACACCGAGGGCGCTACGGTCACCGTGGACTAGGGGCACACCGGGGGTTTCTCAGCCAATGCTCAGGGTTTTTAAGGGAGATCCCTTGGCTGGGCTTAGGGGCCTCTCAGGGCGGGCCACCATGATGGGAACCGTAAACCATACAACGAGCAGAGGTTTAGACCTTTGCCAGGAGGAACCCGATGAAACGCGCCCTAATGTCTGGTCTGATCGTTATCTTGTCTAGTCTAACCATGGCCGCCGCCGCCAATGCAGCCATGTCCTCTAGCATGGGACAAACCACCCTATACGATGCATCAGCTGACCTCAATGGAGACGGCATGGTCACCCTGTCGGAACTAGTGAAGTATAACCGTGAGCAGCGTCAGGCCTAGGTCTGTCCAGGGGATCGGGTCTAACGGCACCGTTAGGCCCAGCACTTCTCTAAATGTGGCCCACCAGGCAGCTCAAGGGGTTGCGTTGGGCCACTTTTGTGCATCTGTTACCATGGTGACCTAGGCCATTTAGCCATGCACAAAGGGTACGCCATGACCACAGATTCGATGGAGGACAGGGCGGCGGAAGCGACCTGTAACCAGCCGCCGGAGAGCCATGGAACGCTGCCCCATAGTGAACAAAGGCTGCGCCAGATCTTTGAGTACTCCAACGATGCCATCTTTGTGATTGACCCCCAGGCCGATCGCATCCTCGAAGCGAATCCCAAGGCGAGCGAGTTTCTGGGCTATACCCGCGAAGAACTGCTGACCACCGTCAAGGTTTCCTCTGTCCACCCCCACGATCTCTCCGAGTTTCAGCGCTTTGGAAGCACCGTTTTGCAGCAGGGCCATGGCTGGACGGACGAGCTTTCCTGCATGACCAAGGCAGGGGTAGCCGTTCCCTCTGAGATTTCGGCGGCGGTGGTTTTCCTCGATGGTCGCCTCTGCATTATTTCCATGGTGCGCGACATCTCCGTCCGCAAACAAGCCCAGGCCGCCACGGAACGCCTCGCCGAGATTGGCGAACTGGCGGCGATGATCGTCCACGAAGTCCGCAGCCCCCTAACCACGATTTTGCTAGGGCTAGAGTCTTTTCAAGGGATGGATCTGCCCGACCGAGCCCAGCAGCGGCTTACCTTGGCCCTAGAGGAAGCCAGCCGCCTGAAGCAACTGCTCAACGAAATCTTGCAGTACGCCCGTGAACCGGTCCTAGCCCCCCTCACCTTTGACCTCGTCACCTTTGCCCACCAGCTCAAGGATTACCTAGACGCCCTCCCCGCCATGCAGGGCCGCACCCTCAGCCTCACCTCGGAGCTCCCGGAGGTCTGGATTATGGGCGATCCAGACAAACTCAAACAGGTCTTCATCAACCTGGTACGCAACGCCTGCGAAGCCATTACCCCCGGCGACACCGTCACCTGGGCCATTACCCCCAGCCCTCAGCCCAACTACGTTTGGGTCACCCTCCACAACGGCGGCGTACCCATTCCGCCAGAGACGTTAAAGAAGCTGGGTCAACCCTTTTTCACCACCAAGCCGGGGGGGAATGGCTTGGGCTTAGCCATCGTGAAACGCATTGTGGAATCCCATCGGGGAAAGATCACCATTGAGTCTTCCGCCGAAGCTGGCACCACCGTGCGGGTTGTACTGCCCCGAAGCGCTGCCGACCGACAAGCCCATGGCTGAAGCTAGCCGTGAGGTTAAAGGGGATGGCTGGATACCGAATCCTGCTTGGTTACCCCCGATTCCTGGGTGGTGCATTGCGGCTAATCAAAGCGATCAGGGTGTTGTCGAAGGGAGGTGTGTTGCATTAGTGGCGTCCCCGGTCTGGGCACGGCTTCCCCAGGGCAGCACTAGACAAGACTCTGGGTTGCCATACAATGCTCTGGGAGAAGTGTCGCCAGCGTCATGTGTCAACTCCTAGGAATGAACTGCAACGTGCCAACGGATATTTGCTTCTCCTTTGAGGGCTTTTGCGCCAGGGGTGGCAAAACCGATGATCACAAAGACGGCTGGGGCATTGCCTTTTTTGAAAGCCTGGGCTGCCGCATTTTTCTGGACGACAACCCCTCCAGCACCTCCCCCGTGGCAGCCCTGGTGCGGCAGTACCCGATCAAATCCAGGAACGTGATCGCCCACATTCGCAAGGCCACGGTGGGGCCAGTGGGGCTAGAAAACTGCCATCCCTTCCAGCGAGAACTGTGGGGACGCTACTGGGTGTTTGCCCACAATGGCGATGTGCCCACCCTGGAGGCAGAACCCGGCACCTACAGCCCCGTGGGCCAAACCGACAGCGAACGCGCCTTTTGCCGCATCCTCAACACCCTGCGCCAGCGGTTCCCCAAGGGCAAGCCCCCCATCACCGACCTCTACGCCACCCTACAAGCCATCACCGCCGACATCGCCCAGCACGGTATTTTTAACTACCTGCTCTCCGATGGCGAGCACTTTTTTGCCCACTGCTCCACAAAACTCTGCTACATCGTGCGGCAAGCACCCTTTGCGGCGGCACACTTGATTGACGAAGATCTAACCGTAGATTTTCAAGAACTCACCACCCCCAGCGACCGAGTCGCCATCATTGCCACCACCCACCTCACCGACAACGAACAGTGGACACCGATCCAATCCGGCGAACTCCTGGTGTTTCAAAACGGTGCGCCGATTTTCCTCTAACCCCATGGCATCCCCCCAGCTTCGCCCCGCCACCGTTGCCGATAGCGCCGTGATCGCCCGAATCCTTGATGACTTGGGCTATCCCGTTGATCTCAATTTCCTCACCCACAGCATTCAGCGCCAGCTTGACCATAACGATGCGGTCTTGTTAGTCGCCGTCGTTGACGATGCCGTGGTAGGGGTGATTTCCCTGCACTTCATCCCCCAATTGGCCCTACCTGGAGATTTTTGCCGCATCAGCTACCTCTGCGTTAGCCCCAAAGCCAGGGGCCAAGGCATTGGCACCGCCCTAGAGATCCGGGCCTACGAACTCGCCCAAGGACGGGGATGTGATCGCCTAGAAGTCCACTGCCACAGCCGCCGAGTAGACGCCCATCGGTTCTATGCCCGCCAGGGCTATACAGAATCGCCCAAGTATTTAGTGAAGAATATAACCTGCGAATAAAGCCCCATAGTTACGCCAACCACCAACAACCAATAACCAAACCTCAGTTCAGGTTAGGCCAAGGATCAGGGGAAACCGGAACATTCACCCATGCCTATCCTCCTCCTTCCAATCCACAGCCGCCAGGGAATCAATTCCCTGGCGGACGGCAAATGTCTGCTGAAGCAGACCAAACGCCTGCCTGCCCTCCTCCTTCCAATCCTCTTTAGAGGATTTCGGCTTTGAGTCAAGGACTTCGAGTCCTTGGCTTCGAATCCTTGGCTGGCCACAACCGCCAGGGAATCAATTCCCTGGCTGACGGCAAATGTCTGCTGAAGCAGACAAGACGCCAACTAATAACTAACAACTAATAACTAACAACCAAGAACCCAGAAGGTACCTAAGCGAGGGAAACCGTTTCGATCAAGGGACAAATCTCCCCAGATTCCGGCTGAGGAGGATGGTTGGCCCATTGGTCGCGGTACTGTTCCAACTCTGCTTTGAAGGTGGTCATTTGCTGGATCTGGGATTCTAGGTGGTCGATTTTTTGCTGCAAAAGGGACTGCACAAAATCGCAGGGGGCGTGGCCCTGGTGATGGACGGTTAATACCTCTTTGATGTCTTCTAGGGAAAAGCCGAGGGCCTGGGCTTTTTTGATGAATTCCACCTGCTGCACCGTGGCGGGGGCGTAGTAGCGGTAGCTATTTTGGCCCCGCTGGGAGGTAATCAGCCCCAGGCTTTCGTAGTAGCG
>CAZWNR010000131.1:0-8840 GCA_964635665.1 uncultured bacterium
GGCTGTCGCAGTCGGTGGCGACGCAGGCAACCCACCCGCCGCGAAGCCCTGATCGTTAGCGCCCTGGCGGCGATTAGCCTAATTCCTGCCGAGGCCAACTGGGTACCCCAGGCTTGGCTGATGGATCAGCGGGTGGCGGCGCAGGCGGTGTATCGCGACCTGACCGGACAGGTGCCCCCGGCTAACCCGCCTGTGGTGCTGGTGCAGGTGGACGGCGAAAGCTTTATTCGCTGGGGGGCCACGGATTATAAGCCCATCAATCGGGCCATGCTAGCGACGATTGTGGCTGAAATCAGCCGTCGCCAAGCCCCGGTCATTGGCCTAGACTACATCCTCGATTTGGCCCAGCCCACCCACGATGCTGAACTGCGCCAAGCCCTGGAAGCCTCCATCGATCAAGGCATCTGGCCCGTGGTGGCCACGGCTCGTCAGGGGGGAATGTGGCTGGCTCCCCATCCTAATGTGATGGCCTCGGATCGCCTGCTGCTGGGCAATGTGCGGGTGCCCTGGTGGCGGATGATGCCCCAGCGTTCGGCCCCCCAGGTACAAAACCCCTTCAGCTATCAACTGGCCGTGGCCCACCGTTTGCACCAACGCCAAACCGACCCCGCCGCACCGCGTCCCAGCCTAGACGGCCCACCCCTCGCCGACCAGGTCGCCGCCTACCGCCAACAGCAGACGTTGGGCCTGCCCCGTCGCGCCACCCTCCACCCCATCACCTATGCTTCAAACTGGATTTGGCAGCAGTGGCTTCAGCCCTTGATTGACTTTTCCCTGCCGCCGGATCGGGTCTTTGTAACCATCTCCGCCTGGCAGCTTTGGGAGAATGCCGCCGATCTGCCCGACCTCACCAATGCCGTGGTGATTGTGGCCCCCGGAGGCTACCACGCCGCCGGACTGGTGACCGCTGGCGATGACAATATGCCCATTCCCCCAGCCCTGGCCCACTGGCGACGACGGGCCAACCAACCCGCGACCCACATCACCGGCGGCGAAGCCCACGCCTACATGGTTCACCATTTACTGAACGACCGTCTGGTGGTGCCCATCCCCGACCTGTGGCTGATTCTCGTTGCCGCTGGGCTGGGCAAAGCCCTGAGCCTGCACCTGGCCGCCCATCCTCGCCCCCGCTGGCAGGTAGGTTTGGGCCTGGGATTGGCCACCGCAGGCTATGGGCTGCTGTCGTTGCAGCTTTACATCAGCGGGGCGGTGCTGCTGCCTTGGCTGCTGCCGTCAATGGTGGTGTGGTGCTATGGTTTACCTAGTCTAAGGGGAAATACGGATGCAACCAATTAGACCGATCACTATTACCGCTAGCCTGGGCCTAGGTGCCTTGACCCTAGGATTAGCCTCGATGCTTGTCAATGGGCCGTCCGCTGCCGCCCAGTTAGAGCTGACCCAGCTCAGCCCAGACCCAACCATCATCGAATTTTTCCGGCGCGACCCCGAAGATCGCAACCGAGGCCGCGACGGCACCTCCAGAGGGGATGGCTGGGTCGAAACAGCGGATGGTAGCGCATCTGAACCCAGCCGCACCTGCATCCTCAACCCCGGCAGAAACGATACCCTCTGGCATCCCCAACCCCTTTTCCTGATCCAGGGTCAGGTCAGCCGCATGGAGGTGAAGGAATTTCAGCCCTTACTGCGGCGCGGTATCGACCCACCCCCGCCCGTGCTCTGGAGCGCTACTCCCAATGCCGTCGGTGGTGACTTGGTCAAAGCCTCCTTGGATGCCGATCCCCTAGAACCGGGCACCCGCTACGAATGGCGAATCTACCCACCCTCTGCCCGTTCTGCTGATTCCGATAATCCAACTTATATCCTGCCCTTTCGGGTGATGTCCAATGGCCCAGAGCGCGACCAAATCACCGCCGACCTCGCTCAGTTGCACACCGACTTGGTGGCCCAAGGGGCGAATAGTGCCGCCATTGCCGGGGCCAAAGCCGCCTACTTCCTAGAAAGGGAAATGCCCGCCGATGCCCTGCAAATCCTCTTTTCCGTAGACGAAACCGAAGTTACCCCGGCCTTAACTACCCTGCAAACCACCCTCATCGACACCATCTGTAGCGAAGAAATCACCTCCTAGCATCCCAGCAGCCCAGTTGCTTCAAGAAACCGGGCTGCTGAGATTTAGAAAATTTCTTCCCCATCCGTGAATAGGTTCCCCAGCCCTAGAAATAGACCCCCATGACCGCAGTCAACCCCCGTTATGAGGATATGGTCTATGTCTTGGCCCAACATGCTTCGTCTTGGTGCTGCCCTGCCCACCCTGGCCCTGGCTTCCTGGCTAGGCACCGCCCCCGGCCTCGCCGCCGCCACCCCTGCTGAAAGCACCGCTACCGCCGACGATCCGGCTATGGTGGCCAACCTGTTTGATATTTTCCAAACCGTCAACGATGGGTTGCAACTCCTAGAAGACGTTATGCAAGGTGGGCAAGTCCCTAGTGCTTCTCCTATGCCCCAACCGCCTGGTTCTGGCATGTCAGTGCGTACGGAAATCCGCCAGCCGCAGCTAGGGCAAAGCGGGCAGCGCACCCAACAGATGATCGAAGAACGGCAGCGCCGCCTCGCCGAAGATGCCGCCCAACGGGAAGCCCACCGCCAGCAGCGGGAAGCCTACCTGCAAAGCCTTAGCCCCGAAGAACGGCAAGCTTTCCTAGAAGCCGAGCGGGAACAAAACAACGCCATGTGGGGCCTCATGCTCGAAGGCTGGGCGGCCATGGAGGAAGCTGAAGCCAATGCACCGAGCCGAACCAACCATCGGCAGGGCATGAGCGATGCTGAATGGGCCTGCTACATCGATCCCAGTTGTGGACGGTGATCATCGGCTGGTCTCCATTCGCATCAATGCTACTAAATCCGGCTGGTTTGCCCCCGGTATCAGCGGGCGAGAAAACCTTGCCCCTACGGGTTGTCAGGCTGGGGATCGTTTTTTTAATTTGGATTTGGTATAAGCCCACGCCCGCTAGAAATAAAGACTAACGACTGCACCTAACCTCTTGTCTCTTCAAGGAGTTTCCCATGTCATTTCTACGAACCTGCTCCCAACGTAACGGTGTCTCTCTCCTGTTAGGATTGCCGACCTTGGCCCTAGCTTCTCTGCTAAATACTGCCCCCAGCTTAGCGGCTCAATCGGCTAGTCAAACTATTGTTAATGAGGCTGATTCTGTTGTAGTAGCCAACATTTTTCGTCAAATTGGTGACGTTATTCGTGATGCAGGCACGGTGATTGACACGATCAATTCCGTTGATTCCTTCCTTCAGCAAATTGGCGGCGGCAATCAAGCCCCCCAGCCCCAGGCCGATCCTCCAACACCTGCACCCAGTGGGAGTTCTACGCCATTGACCTCTCCACCAGCACCTTCTACCACGGCCCAAGCTTCAGACGATCTCCAAATAATTCACCGTGATGATCGCCCCACTGACTGCTATACCCACGATAGAAACCTGCCCGCGTGCGAAGCATTTCGCATGACCATGATTCCCTCCGAAGGTGCCTTGATCTTTAGCTACTACTTTGACAATCAGCCTTTTTCCTTTGTTACGACTACGGCCTCTGAACTTGAGATGGGTGATGGCCTAAGCTATCGCGTAGTTGGGGTAATGTATAACGGCGAAACCGCTGAAAAAGAGGGTGCTTGCGGGGTCACTCGCATCGGTGGGCAATATCGTGCGGCGATCTGTAGCACTCACGATGGCCTTGAATTTACATACACCAATCTTGATTAATTTGGATCCCAGTTCAATCCCGAAAGTTGCCCCGGTGGCCTGCCCCCTGGAGAGGGTTATCAGTCTATGATTCTTAGGCTAATTAGCCGGACTTGATATAGCTGGTGCGGGCAAAGGCCGAGCCAGCGGTACAGAGTAAAACTCGCCGCATTGCCGTTCCTACCGGGCGTTAGCTTCGATAACGGGGGAATCCGCAGGCTTATCCCCAGGTTCCGCAGGTTGGCTATGGACAGCTAGCTTCTTGACCAGGGTGGCGCTGGCGGCGTTAAGGCCTACCACCTCCACGTCGGTTCCGGTACGCCGGAGCTTGTTGACCACCTTATCGAGGGCGGCTACGGCCCCTTGATCCCACAGGTGGGCATGGGTGAGGTCAAGGGTAACGCGATCCACAACCTCGTTGAAATCAAAGGCGTCTAGAAAATTGTCGATGGATACAAAGAAAAGTTGCCCCGAGACGCTGTAGACCCGATGTCCTTCTGCCCGCATGACCTTGTCTACAAACACCAACTGGGCAATTTTACGGGAGAAAAACACTGTACTCATCACAATTCCCGTGGCCACCCCTAGGGCAAAGTTGCGAGTGAAAACCGTCACCAGCATGGTGGTTAGCATCACCGCCGTTTCGCTGCGGGGGATGTTGGCCATATCCCGAAAAGAGGCCCAGCGGAAGGTGCCAATGGAGACCATGATCATCACCGCCACTAGGGTGGCCATGGGCATTTGCTTCACCCAGGGGCTAAATACCAGCATGGCCATCAGCAAAAACACCCCCGCTGCTAGGGTAGACAGTCGCCCCCGTCCGCCCGACTGCACATTAATCACCGACTGACCAATCATGCCGCAGCCTGCCATGCCACCCAAGAAACTGGTTACAACATTAGCGATGCCCTGGCCCTTGGCCTCGCGGTTTTTGTCGCTGGGGGTGTCGGTCAGTTCGTCCACCAAGGATGCCGTCAAAAAAGAGGCTAGCAGCCCCACAATGGCCATGGTGAAGGAAGTCGGCAGCACAATTCGCAGGGTTTCCAGGTTCAGGGGCACCTGGGGCAAAGCAAACATGGGTAGGGCGGTGGGCAGTTCTCCCATATCCCCCACCGTAGGCAGGTCAATATTGAGGATAATTTTGGCGATGGTCATCGCCACTAGGGCCACCAGGGGCGAGGGTACCGCCGTGGTAAAGCGAGGCAGGATGTAGATAATCGCCAAGGAGAGTGCTGTCATGGTGTATACGGCACCGGGTACCTCTGTGAGATGGGGGAGCTGAGCCAGAAAAATCAACACCGCCAGGGCGTTGATATAGCCCACCATCACGGCCCGGGGTACATAGCGCATGTACCGCCCTAACTTGAGAACGCCGAAGATCACCTGAATCACCCCGGTCAAAAACGTGGCCACCAGCAGGTATTGCAGTCCGTGGTCGCGTACCAGGTCAATCATCAATAGTGCCATGGCCCCGGTGGCGGCGGAAATAGACCCTGGCCTCCCCCCCAAAAAGGCGGTGACAATGGCAATGATGAAGGAGGCATATAGCCCCACCTTGGGGTCTACCCCGGCGATGATGGAGAAGGCAATCGCCTCTGGAATCAGCGCCAGACCGACCACAGCCCCCGCCAAAAGATCGGCCCTTGTATTAAAGAACCATTCCTGTCGCAGCGGACGTAGCCGTCTTCGTAGGGCTTGAGTATTCAAGATGCCTCCTTCATGCTTGCTAGAGGAAAGTGTTGAGAGAACGGTCTTGTTGAGAGAGCGGCTTGTTCTAGCGGGTTGTCTTCTCTGGTGGACAGGCTAGGGGAACGGGCTGCAAACGGATTGAAAGCAGCTCGTTAACCCAAAACGTTGCTGAAGCCCATAGTGGCCATAGCGGGCTGCGGTAAACCGCCCAAAGTAGCGGTATTCCTAGTCCAGACAAGCCAAGGGAATCGCGATTAAGATAAAAACGGTTCGTCCAGATGCCCTCCGTCCATTGCCCAAAAAAACCAACCCCATGCCCCCATCAAGGGCCATGGCCAACTTGGTGACCACCTAACCATCCGCCCATCGCTCCCGGGCCGACGTAACACTCAGCGCCCTAGGGTGGACTGCCCCAAGTTGGGTAATGGGTGAGACAAAACAACGGCAGCATGACTGCAACAGGTGTGCTTTACAAAACTTTAGTTACAGGTATTAAACGGGAGATCGAGCCATCTGTCTAGGATTGGCATTGAACTTTATCAATCCCTTAAGGAGTAACCCCATGGCCACAAAGCAGCGATTTCGCAACCTCGAAGAAGTCATTACCGGGTCTGACCTACCTGTGCTGGTAGATTTCTACGCCACCTGGTGCGGCCCCTGCCAGATGATGGCTACGATTCTCACCCAGGTGAACGATCACCTGAAGGGCCAGATCAAAATCGTTAAAATTGACAGCGACAAGTATCCTCAACTGGCCTCTAAGTACCACATCGCCGCCTTGCCAACGCTGATCCTATTCAAAGGAGGGCAACCCGTAGATCGCATTGAGGGCGTATTGCCTACGGATCAACTGGTGAATCGCCTGCGTCCCCACCTCGCCTAGGGCGATTTTTCAGCAGTTGGAAGCCAAAGAGCAGCACGAAGAGAGGATTATTCACCAGGTAGCGTCGCCATAGCCGTCGGGGTTCTTGGCTGAAGCGGTAGAGCCACTCTAGGCCCAGTTTCATCATCCAGCGAGGAGCCTGGGATACCTCGCCGCTAAAGAAATTGAAGGCCGCACCCACCCCGATCATCACCGTGGGAAGGCGGCCTTGCTGGCGGTGCATCCACTGTTCTTGCTTGGGGCAACCCAGCCCCACAAACACCACCCTGGCCCCCGAATCGCGAATACGGGCCACGTCGTCGGCTTCCTCCTGGGGAGAGAGAACCCGAAAGGGAGGCGCATGGGCCCCTGCAATGGTCAGGCCAGGGAACTGGTGTTGTAAGGTTTGCGTGAGTTTTAGAAGCGTGGCCTCGGTGCCGCCATAGAGGTAGATTGGTAGGCCCGTTTGCGCTGCCCGTTCACACCAAGCTAGCATCAGATCTGGCCCGTAGACCCTTGGTTGCCCAGCTATGCCGAGTTGCCGTAGCCCCCACACCAGGGGCATTCCATCGGGGGTAACCAGGGCGGCTTGGTTCACCACCTGCTGATAGGCGGGGTCAAAGCAGGCGGTCATCACTACATGGACATTGGCCGCTACCACATAGCAAGATTGTTGGGCCTCCGCCCAGACTTGAATGCGATTACAGGCATCCCCATAGCGGGTAGCATCCACCCGTGTCCTAAGAATCTGCCGGGAGGAAAGTGGCTCTAGGTCTTGCCCATGGTTTCCTGCCCCCGCTGTCATCCCCGCTCTCTCCTTGGTTGTACCGTTATTTTAATGAGGCTTGCCCACCCCATCCCCTATTGCTCTAAGTCCTTGCTATCATCGCGGCCATAGGGCGAGGGCGGACGGTCGCTGCTCCAGGCCCACCAAGCGGTTTCGCATTCGCCACAGTGGTAAAACTCCTGCCACTTGCGCCGATGATCTTCTCCATAGACCGGGGAGCGACGGTTAATCCACACCGCCTTAGCCTGCTGGCTGCTGGCTCCGCAGCGGGGGCAGCAAAACGTAGTGACATGGCTGGCCAAGGCCGTCCAATCAGGTGGAAGGGGGGAAAATGCGTCCATAAACAAAGGCAGCGCGACGATAGGCCACGCCCTAGAGCATACCTCCAATATTATGGGGCGCTACTCCAAAGAGGGTACTTTGAAAACCCGGAGAGGAGGCCTGAAACGCCTCACGCGAGTCTTGGTGGCGTGACTCGCTAGGCTAACCCACCCCACGTCGCTAAAGGGTCATGCACCCGCTTCCACAGGCCGTCGTTTTTCCACCAAGTCAACGGTGCGAGGCCGTCCCGTCGTTTATCCTGTGGCATGGTTCATCGTTGAGGTGGCTATCCTAGGGCGCTGAGTCCTACAGGCCTAGGACATAAGCTGATTATGCAGGTATAAAAACGCCTCTATGGCTCTGGCGTCGGGTTGAGCGGTCATAGCTCCTGGTTGGGTGGCGGTGAGGGCTCCAGCGGCACTGGCATACTGCACAGCGGATCGTAAATCGTCGTCATTTTCGAGCAAACCCTGTCCTTTTAGGTTCAGTTGGTGCAGGAACCCCGCCAGAAAGCTATCCCCAGCCCCCGTACTGTCTTCGCAGTCTACGGCAAAGGCCGGAACGTAGCCGCGCAGATGGGCAGTGGCATAGTGGCAGCCGTGGGCTCCATCGGTGAGGAGCACCAGTCGGGCCGATAATAGCGCCCGAATCTCCTCGGTGTGGGTCGTCTGAAACAGGGTTTCGGCTTCCTCGCGGTTAAGCTTGAGAATATCCACTCGGTCTAGAAAGGCCTGGATGATCGGAAACGCCTGATCGGGCTGAGGCCAAAACACGGGTCGCCAGTTGAGGTCAATCACCGTGAGAACGCCATTCTGTTGAGCCCAGGCCAACGCGGCCCGCATGCTCTGGCCTAACTCCCCATAGGCCAGGCCCAGGGTACCCATAACCAGGTATTGAGCCATTTCAAAGCGGGAGAAGTCTATCGAGGCGGGTTGCAGGTGGGCATCGGCAAAGCGGCTTGGGTCAGACAAGCTAAAGCCTACGAAGGTACGTTCTCCCTGGGCGTCTCGATTCACGAGTACCACGCGGGTGGGATGGGCCGATGTCCATTGCAGGGAGGCACAGTCTACCCTAGCCTCCTGCAAGGCGGCTTCGACCTGATGCCCCTGGGGGTCGGTACCTAGACAGGTCACCAGGGCTGAGGGTGTGCCCAGCTTAGCCAGGGCCGCCGCCACGTTGGCCGGAGCCCCGCCAGGATGATCGACCCAGAACGGTACATGGGGGCTTTGACCGCCACGCCGATCAAAGATGCGGTCAATCAGGGCCTCGCCTAAACAAACTACCTGTGGGGCCATGGCACATGGTCTGTAAAGATGAGCCTAGGCCTCAGAATACCCGCCGCAACACATAGTCGGCAATATCTTGCAGGGCTTGTTTCGCCGCCGAGGACGGTAAGGAAACTAAACACTCCACCGCTAAACGAGACTGCTCTGCGGCCAAGTCTCGCGATTTCTGAATGCCGCTGCTCTGATG
>CAZWNR010000132.1:0-8757 GCA_964635665.1 uncultured bacterium
TCTCCCGGTTGCAGGTTGACCAACCGGCCCGCGCTGGCCCGGGGGCGTTCCAGGGCGGGGGCGGTGGTGATTTTGCACGCTACTCCCATTTCCTGGGCCAAAATCAGCGCCATGGTGGTTTTGCCCAAACCGGGGGGGCCGTAGAGCAGCAGATGATCCAGCGGTTCTTGGCGGGACTTGGCCGCCTTAATGGCAATATCGAGCACCTCCTTCAGGGACGATTGGCCAATGTAGTCCTGCAATCGCTGGGGCCGCAGTTTCTCTTCTGAAGCTGTGACCTCGTTGCCCTGGGCCTCCCCCCCCTTCACCAAGGAGGGGTTGGGGGAATCGGCTTCCATCGGCAAGGACGGTTGAACGACCGTTGGGGAGTCTGCCGTTGGCAGGGAATCCGTGGGGGGAGTAGCTGAGGCCGAGGCCGCTTGAGTCTTCGCCTTGGCCTTGCCCCGGCGCGACGTTTGATCCGGCGGATCGGTGGAGTCGGGCTGGTGGGAGGAGACAATGGCCATGGGAAAACCGCTAGCAGGTGGCTTCCCCATCATACGTTGGGGCCAAAGGTTAGTGCAAAGGCACTACGTTGGGGCATCACCCTCAACGTAGTGCCTTAGATTTATAGCCAATCCGAGTCAGAGACCCCGAGTCCCAATCCGCCAAACCGTAGGGGAAAGGTCTCCTCACCCGCTGATACCGTGGGCCAGTTGGGTTCCGGATTAGACCTTCTACAACAACAGCGCTGCCAGCAGCAGGGTGCCAACCGCCCCTGCCAAGACTTGCAGCACCTCCGGGGCTCCATTTTGAGGACGGTCACTCAGATCTTTTTCAAAGTCACAGTTTAGGCAGTGATATACGGTGGGCTTGTATTCCACCACAGCGTGCTTGCCACAGCAGGGACAGTACAGCCCAGAGGGAGGAAAGGGAGAAACCGTCATGACAGTCACCAAGGCGAGGAGAGGTAGATAGCAACACCAAAGCGATCCGGTGTTCCTGATACTCCCCAGCATCCCTCACCCCCCTTAAAACGACGAGGGGAAAAACTTCTGAAAAAGTCAGTTCTGAGTTCAGGAGTTGCTAAATCCGGCCTTTAGGAAATTCAAAACAGACAAATATTTCCTTCTAACATGGCGCTCTAGCATGGCCTGTGTAACGTCGTTGAGTCGGGTGTTGTTGAGTCGGGCGTTGTTAAGTCAGGCACTACCTAGGGATCCTCGAACCCCAGCCCTCCTGGACTGAGTTGCGTGCGAGCAAAATCTTGGGCGCGGGCAATGCGAATGGCGTCGGGGCCAGCATAGGCGACCTCCGGCCAATCGTCGGCGGGGGCATCCGCTGGGGGGCGAGCCATCAGGTCGGCAATTCGGAGCTGGGTGGGTCGCATTTGTAGGGCCATGATGCGACGGTTGCGATCCCCGCTAAATCCGGCGTGGGCCATGCCCCGCAAACGGCCCCAAACGATAATATCGCCATCGGCAATCAAGGCACTGCCGGGGTTGGTGTCGCCCAGGATAACGATGCTGCCGGGGTGGCGAATATCGACCCCAGATCGCACCGTGGTTTGCAGATAAAGGGGATCGGCCTGGGGGCGTCCGGTGGCGGGGGGCGATTGCACCAGATGATCCACCGCCACCAATTGATCCACAGAATAGCCAGCGGTGACGGCGGCTAGGGCGGTTGGGCGGCGGCTGGTGAAGACTCGCTTGAGTACCAGGGTAAACTCATTGAGAATGTCCACTAACGTCTGCAGTTGGCGCACATCCAGCAGGCGATCTCCCCCTTGCAGATACACCTCCGTTTGTGGCTGACGATCTGCGGTGGTCGCCTCTAAACGTTGGCGCAATTGTTGCAATACCGCCGCCCAAGAAATCGCCTCGCCCTCAGCATTGGTTTCGGGGGGAAGCGCCAGCCACAGACGTGTTCCATCGCTCTTCAGATGCACCTGACCGTGATCCGGGGGCACCGGGGGCGGATCTACGTCGGCTACCCCAGCCCCGTTGAAGGTTTCATCAGGACTCTCATCAGGACAATGATCAGAGAAATCGGACATCATGATCGCACAACCGATGAATCGCCGTAGGTCTAGGCCAGACCTTGCCACGCCTCAGTCTATCAGGTTCTCCCCAGGCTGAGGTGCCAGGCTTTACGCGGTTTCTCGAATTGCCGCCCGCTGCCTTCCTGAGTTCTAGATTGTAGACCCCACGGCCCAGACGGTGACCGTCCTGGAGTGGGCAGATAGTCCCGAGGAGCAGGTTTCTGTTGACGATCAGGCGATGGAATCACCCCAGTTGCCCGACCCGAATCTAGCCGCCGCAATGATTTTAGCAGCGTGGCGATGATAGCCTAATCCAGAAGTGTCCGCCCGGTGGAGATGACCTTCAGCGATGGCGGTAGTCCAGATTCAGCGAGTACCCTATGCCCCTGGCGCTCCTTCCCCTCGTGATGGCTTTTGTGACGGGCTGGCTGCTGTGGCTGGTTGTCGATACGAAGGCTCCCCACGGCGTCGGGCTGGCCTTGGTGAAGGCGATGATAACTCAGGCCATCATTGCCCTGGTGTTGAACGAACTGCTCAGCCTGGGATCGGCCCTCACCCGTCCGGCCTTGGCTCTGGGGTGGCTGGTGGTGAGCGTTGCCCAAGGGTGGCTGGTGGCCCATCGCGTCGGCTATGGCCTAGGGGGGGTAAAGGCAGCGATTTCCCAAAAAAATCGATTGTCTAGGAGCCTAAATAGGCTGGATCGGCTCATTTTAGGAGGAATGATCCTAGTCTTAGGCATTACCCTAGCCACGGCTCTCATTGCGCCCCCCAACAACTGGGATAGCATGACCTACCACATGCCCAGGGTAATGCACTGGATTCAGAACCAGCGGATGGGGTTCTATCCCACGCCCATTTTGCGGCAGCTTTCTTTTCCTCCGGGCAATGCAGCGTTGATTAGCCATCTGCAACTGCTGAGCGGTGGGGATCGCTGGGCTAACCTGGTGCAGTGGTTGGCCTTTGCGGGGGGCTGGGTAACGATCCCTCGCCTTACCCAAGCCTTGGTGCCATTGCCCCATCATCCCTGGCTGGGGCCTGTCCTGTATCTCAGCATTCCCATGGCGCTGATGCAGGCTCCCACGACCCAGAATGATTTGCTAACGGCATTTTGGCTGAGTGCCTATGCCTTTTTTATCCTGGTGCCGACGGGCTACCGCAGCCGGGATTTAGGTTGGATCTCGGCCTCCCTCGGCTTGGCCATTGCCACCAAACCCACGGCCTTCGTCTATGCCTTTCCCCTGGGTATGGTGTTTGCCGTTAAGCTGCTCCTGCAACCCAATAGACAAGGCCCTCGTCGTCAGATAGTCCAGCGTTTTGGTCAGGGGTGTTTCGTTTTAGCGGGGGCTTTGGGGCTTTCCCTGGGTACGTTCCTGCGCAATTATCGAGTCTTTGCCACGGTGCTGGGGGGCGATCAGGGAACCCAGGTGGTAGAACCTGGCCTCAAACCCCTTGTGTCTAATCTACTGAAAACGGTCTATATCAACCTACCGCTTCCCCCTGTCAAAGCGTTTACAGTGGGTGTTCATGCCCTCATCGGCTACGACATCTATAGCCCCAACTCAGACTTTGCCGATTCCCTGCTCACCCAGTCGGGCCTCAAGTTTTTGGCCCCCCACGAAGACTTTGTCGGTGCCCCAATACATGTCCTGCTCTTCGTCCTAGGCACTGCGCTGGTGGGGTGGGGCTGGTGGCGGCAACGAGTCAGCCGACGATCCCTCGCGGCCCTAGGGGCGCTGACGCTGTCGGTGTTGGTCAGCTACGGGCTGTTTTGCCTGCTGCTAAAGTGGAGCCCCTTCCACAATCGGCTGTTGCTGCCCTTGGTCATCCTTGGGGTTCCGGTGATGGCCTTTGGGGTAAGTCAAGGGTTCAAGCCCAAACTCCAGCGCTGGCTGATGATTCTGTTACTGATCATGGCCCTTGCCTACAGCCTCACCTCCCTGCGCCGCCCCCTGCTGCCCCTGCCTATCCTGTCCGAGCCGCAGCGTCTAGAACAGTCCCCCTCCATTTTGAGCCTCAATCGACAGGCCATGTATTTCAGTGGAGCCCGGAAGGAACTCGCCACGCCCTACCAGGAGGCTGCCACAACCATTCTGCAACGCCAGTGCCAACGGGTGGGGCTGGCCTTCGGCGGCGGCGATCCCTGGGAATATCCGCTGTGGGTGTTGTTGACTCAGCCCCAGACTGCCGCTCTGCCAACCCCGGTGTGGCTTAAGCACGTCGGGGTCACCAACGAATCGGCGCATCTGCCTGCCTCCTTCCCCGATGGGGATCTCTGTGCAGTGATTGCCCTCCATACGGTCGATACGCCCTTGTCGTGGAGCCCTCCCCAGGATTGGCCTATCTGGTATGAAGCCTTGATTCTCCCAAAGGATGAGAGTATGCTGCCTACTCAACTCACGGTGTTTGGTCATGGGTAATCCGCTGTGGCGGCTCAAAATGTTGCCCTGGGGGCCTCTGTTCCTGGCGGCCCTGTGGGCGGTGGCCCTGGCGACCATCGCCGATATTCTCTTTGGGATTGGCTTTGTCTGGATTGTTAGCCGCCTAGGGCCACCGATCATGCCGTTGGTTCAACTGCTGATGGTGGTGCTGCCTATCGCCGCTGGATTTGGCCTGGGGGCCTTGGCCCTAGAGGTAATGGAACGGGCCTTTCGCCATATTTTTCTGAATGCAGGTGTGCTGTGGGCGCTAGTGGCTTGCTTGGCGGTGGTGCTGTACGTCAAAAGCTGGCTACCGATCCCAACGCTGCTGCTGACAGTGGGGTCGTCGCAGATGGTTGGGGCGCTGTTGGGCATTTTTGTGGTGGGCAAGCGCTACTGGCGGTGAGGGTTTCCAGTCACGAAAAAGGCGCATTGATGACAATGCGCCTGGGGGATGGTCAGCCCCTTGAGGCTAACCCGGGTGTGTGATGGAACCCTACTTGTTGGGCTGGGGGGTCATGCGCAGGTAGGGCTTGATTTCGGTAACGCCTTTGGGGAAGCGCTCACGGGCTTCGTCGGTGGGGATGGCGGGAGACACGACCACATCATCGCCATCCTTCCAATCGACGGGGGTGGCCACGCTGTAGTTGTCGGTCAGTTGGAGGGAGTCGATCACCCGCAGAATTTCAGCGAAGTTGCGCCCGGTGCTGGGGGGATAGGTAATGGTGAGGCGCAGTTTTTTGGCGGGGTCAATTACGAACACGCTACGCACGGTGAGCTTGGCGTTGGCGTTGGGGTGAATCATGCCGTAGAGGTCGGAGACTTGTTTGTCGTCATCGGCCAGGATGGGGTAGTTCACCGCTACACCCTGGGTTTCGTTGATGTCGCCAATCCAGCCTTGGTGAGATTCCACACCATCGACGCTGAGGGCGATGACTTTCACATTGCGCTTGTCAAATTCGGGTTTGAGCCGAGCTACGCTGCCCAGTTCGGTGGTGCACACGGGGGTGTAGTCGGCGGGGTGGGAGAACAGAACGACCCAGCTATCGCCAGCCCAGTCGTAAAAATTAATCTCGCCTTCGCTGCTTTGCTGGGTAAAGTTAGGAACCTGATCGCCAAGTTGTAGGGTCATAGCCAATCTCCAAGAAATCTCAGTAACAACGGCCACTCGAATAATCGAGCTACTAGGCGGACACGCCATGGGTCGCTAGCGCCATCGTTCACCTATTCTTGCATAAACCCCGGTATCCCGGTCGGAGTTTAGAGGATTATTTTAACAATAGATCTTTATCCCTGGCCAAAGCCTCAACCTTCAACGAGCGCAGCAAGCCTAGCCACTGAAGCCAGTGCAATGCTCTGCGATGGATGCCATCCGCTAGATGGAGTACTCCTACTCCCCGCGATCAAGGCTGGGGGTGAGATGGCTTGCAATCTATGCGATAGGCAATCTGTATTGATAGCTGTTGGAGGGTTGCGAGGTCACTGGGGTTGAGGGTTGGTTAACGGATGTGCCGCTAGCCAAGCCGCTAGCTCGGCTCCATTGGCCAAGTCCAGCACCACATCCAGTAAGTTCTCCAACTGTGGCAGCGACAATCCCTGAATGTGAGCGACCTGGCTTTCTGGCAAGGGCCCCAACCGTCGGGCCAATATCCGAATCACCGCCGCCGCCTCACCTTGCTGTGCTCCCAGTTCTCGGCCTTCTTCTCGGCCCTCTTCTCGGCCCTCTTCTCGGCCCTCTTCAAAGACCTCCTGGTAGAAGCGAGTTTGCCGAATATCGGCCATTGTTAAATCCAGCATGGCCAAAATCTCCTGGGTGGTAAACTGAGGAAACCTGTTGATTAGTATAGCTTCCAGGCTATCGAGGATAGATTGAAAGGTAGGTTCTCCTTGGCCCTTTGCCCGTTCGAGGACTTGCTTGGTGGCATCGGGTAGGGCCTCATCCGGCAGCACGATTAGCCGCAGCAGGGCGAGGGCCAGCGGTAGGTCGGGTGTGTTCTGTAACTCGTTTAAGTGGAGCCTTTGCACTTGGCTTTGGAGTAGCGAGGCATAGGGTACTTCACTGCCTAGGTTTTGCTGCTGGGATCGCAAAATCAACAGCCCCCGCCAGGGCCGTTCGATTTGGTATTGGTACAGGTACAGGTGAGTTTCGGCGAAATAGCGGCCATAGAACCGCTGGTCGGTCTGCATTTGGGCTTCGATGAAGATGACGGGGATCGATGGATCCTCCGTCAGGGGCATCAGCAGGCCGTCGAGACGAAATTCACTCTCTTTGACAACGGGGGCGACGTACTCGAACGCGCAGTCGGCGGGTAGGCCAGGGAGCAACTCCGCCAGCAGGGCGGGCTGGTTCAGAAAAATTTGATAGTAGAGCTTATCGGTTTTCATCGGTGCTGGGTGATTGCCTGACCACGCCTAGGCGGTGCGTAGGGCCACGATGGGGTCGAGTTGGGCGGCTTGGCGAGCGGGGAAAACCCCGAAAAACAGGCCAATGCCGCCGGAAATGCTGACGGCCATGGCGATGGCCCCGATGGAAATTCCGGCCTCGAAGGGGGTGAGAATGCCAATCAACACAATACCGCTAACCCCCAAGGCGGTGCCAATCACGCCCCCGGCCACGGAGAGGATGATGGCTTCGATCAAAAACTGGCCCAAGATGTCGCCCTGGGATGCGCCGATGGCCTTGCGGAGGCCGATTTCCTGGGTGCGTTCCCGTACCGACACCAGCATGATGTTCATAATGCCGATGCCGCCGACGAGGAGGGAAATGCCCGCAATCGCCGCCAGCATTAGGGTCAGTGCTCCGGTGATGGTGTTGGCAATGGTGAGCAGGGTGTCTTGGCTGCTGATGTAAAAGTCGTCGTCGTCGCGGATGTTGTGGCGCAGGCGCAGCAGGTTGGTGATCTGAAATTCCGCCGTGGCCATGCTCTCCCGGTCGCGGGCAGAGACGGTGATAAAGGAAACGTCAATGCCGTAAGGGGATCGCTCGCCCCTCGCCAAACGGTTGGCCTGGGTGGTGATGGGCACCATGACGGCATCGTCGTAATCTAGCCCTAGGTTCGAGCCTTTCTTTTCCAAAATGCCGATGACATTGAAGTTGACGCCGCCCACCCGCAGGGATTGCCCTAGGGCAGGTTCGTCCTCAAACAAGCGGGTTTTGAGGGTATCCCCCAGCACCACCACCTGTGCATTGCGGGTTACGTCCAAATCGCTGATGAACCGCCCCTGGGCCACCTCAAAGCTGCGTACCGTCAGGAAATCGGGCACCGTGCCCACCACGTTCACGTTGGCGTTGCGGTTGCCCAGGGTCACGAGCTGGCGATCACTGGATTCCGCCGCCACCCCCGTCACCGAGGGCACCTGTTGTTTAATCGCCACCGCATCCTCCAGCACCAGGGTACGGGGAATATTTAAAGACCCCAACTGCCGCGTTTCTCGGCTACCGGGCACCACAAACAGCACATTCGGCCCCAGGGTCTCTAGCTGAGCATTGATATACCGCTGCGCCCCCTCTCCCAGTCCCACCATGGTAATCACCGAGGCATTGCCGATGATGATCCCCAGCATGGTGAGGGTGCTGCGGAGGCGGTTGGCGGCGAGGGTTTTGGCCGCCATGGTGAAGCTTTCTTGCAGGTTCATGGGCGTGGGGCAAAACGTAAGGATTTGTCGATTACTGGAGGATAACGCGACCGTCATTTTCCACAAAAATGCTGCGGTGGCTAGGCTCGCTGGGGGCGCTGTAGATTTCCACCAACAGGGTTTGGGCTTCGGGTCGTCCTAGTCTGAGGCGAATGGCCCGATCTTGCAGGGGCCAAAACAGAATGGAAATATTGGGCGAGGTGCCCCAGCCAAAGCCCAGTTCGATGGTTTCCCCCGGTCGCAGCGTCCGAGGGCCAGTCATGGGGGTTTGCTCTAGGTCAACGGTTACCGTACTGCGATTGATCACCTGCACGGTGATGCGATCCCCTGGGGTGAACTGAATTTGCCCTGACTGACACCCCGATGTGCAATTTTGGGCCAGGACGGGTAGGGTTGTGGCCCAAAATGTAATGGCTCCCGCCAGGGCCGATAATCCTAGGAGATTCACGGCCATTGTTCTAACCATGCGGCTCATTGTTGCCCCCCATTCAGCCCTATGAGCTGATATCAACACCCCCAGGCTAGCAAACCCAGATGGCCGTTGATGATAACCGATGGGTCAACGACAGAATTCCAGTGCCTTCAAGAAACTAGGGTTCTAAGCGCTCAAAACAGCATAAAAAAGAGCCTTCCATTTCGGAAGGCTCTCCGTTGATTTCAACGGGCGAGGAGGGATTCGAACCC
>CAZWNR010000133.1:0-8752 GCA_964635665.1 uncultured bacterium
GGCATTGTGGCGGAGCGCCGAGCCAATGTGGGCGATGTGGCCTCCCCCGGCAACCCGATTGTGACGCTGATTCAAAACAACCAGCTCAAACTGGTAGCGGAGGTGCCCCAAACCCAGCTTGACCGGGTGGCCATCGGTGCCCCCGTCGCCATTTCCTCCACCGCCGACAGCCGCCTACGCCTCCAGGGTACGGTGCAGTCCGTCGATCCCCTAGTGGATGCCACCAACCGCACCGCCCAGGTCAACATTTCCCTTCCCGGCAGTGAGTTGCTGCGCCCTGGTCTGTTTCTGCGTGGCGACATCAGCACCAACAGTCGCCAAGGCTTGGTCATCCCCGCTAGCGCCCTGCAACCCCAGCCCGATGGTACCTCTCTGGTATTCGTCCTCGGCGAAGGCAACCAAGTGACCGCCCGCCCTGTCGAATTGGGTAACCGCCTGCCCGGCAGCGACACCCAACTCGCCCGTGTGGAAGTTGTCCAAGGCTTGCAATCTGGCGAACAGGTCATCACCTCCGGCGTCGGCTTCTTGCAGGATGGCGACATCATCCGCATCGCCGAGCAGCCGTAGGGTGTATTCGCGCCAGCAATGCACCAACAGGAAAGCTCCGTCCCTATGACCTTGCGGAGGCCAAACATGAAGACGCTCTGATGACGCTCTGATGGTGCATTGCGGCCAAGGAGATCTACTTTGTCCAACGCATGATTGTGGTGCCGTGAATGCACCCTACGAAATCCCCTCCACTCTTCACCCCTCTACCCCTCCGCCCATGAACGTCTCCGGCTGGTCCATTCGTCGCCCGATTCCCATCATCGTTGCCTTCCTGGTGCTGACCCTGGCGGGGATGCTCTCCTTTGGGCGGCTAGGCATTGACGAAAACCCGAATATCGAGTTTCCCGCCATTACCGTTACCGTCACCCAGGTGGGGGCGGGGCCAGAGGAACTGGAAACCCAGGTCACCCAAAAGATTGAGGATGCCGTGGCAGGCCTGGGAGACATTGACGAAATTCGCTCTACGGTGCGGGATGGATCTTCCACCACGGTCATTTCCTTCATCCTCGGCACCGATGTGGATCGGGCCACCAACGACGTGCGGGATGCGGTGACGCGAATTCGTAGCGACTTACCCGGCAGCATTCAAGAACCCGTGATTCAGCGGTTGGAGTTTGGCGGCGGCGTGATGATGACCTATGCCGTCAATTCCGACCAGCGTTCGGTGGAAGAACTGAGCGACCTGGTAGACCGAACCATCAGCCAGGAAATTTTGACGGTGCCCGGTGTGGCGCGGGTAGACCGGGTGGGGGGCGTTGACCCAGAAATTCGCGTTGATCTCGACCCTCAACAACTGGATGCCCTCGGTATTACCGCCACCCAGGTGAATGACCAGATCCGCGCCCTCAACATCAACCTGCCCAGCGGACGGGCCACTCTGGGCGGTCAAGAACAGAGCTTCCGTACCCTCGGTAGTGCGGCGACGGTGGAGGAAATACAGTCGGCCAGAATCGTATTGTCCAATGGCTCCACGGTGCCCCTCACTAGCCTGGGCCAGGTGTCGCTGGACTATGGTGAAGTGCGACAGGCAGCCCAGCTTAGCGGCGAACCCGTGGTGGCGTTCCAGATTTTTCGCAGCACGGGCAGCGTCCTGGTGTCCGTGGAAGATGGCGTGACGGCAGCGGTGGAACGGCTACGGCAAACCCTGCCGGAGGATGTCAGTATCGAGCTCATCTTCACCCGCGCTACGGAAATTCGTGAGTCCTACCAAGCCTCCATTGATTCTCTGATCCTCGGCTGCATCTTGGCGGTGGTGGTGGTGGGTGTGTTCCTGCGAGACTGGCGCGCCACCCTGATTACGGCCATGGCCCTGCCCCTGTCGATCATCCCCACCTTCCTGGTGCTGGAGTGGTTTGGCTACACCCTCAACAGCATGACCCTGCTAGGCCTCACCCTGGCGGTGGGCAACCTAGTGGACGATGCCATTGTGGAAATCGAAAACGTGGAACGCCACATCCGCATGGGCAAACGGCCCTTCCAGGCGGCGATAGACTCCACCGCTGAAGTGGGTCTCGCGGTGGTGACGACCACGGCAACCATCGTGGCCGTGTTCCTACCCGTGGCCTTTATGGGCGGCATTCCGGGGCAGTTTTTCCAGCCCTTTGGGGTAACGGTGGCCACGGCGACGGTGTTCTCCACCATCGTCGCCCGCACGGTGACGCCGATGATGGCGGCCTACCTGCTCAAATCCAAACCCCAGACGATCTTTGGTGACGACCCCCTAGAGTCCTACCACGGCGGCGACAGCGGGCAACGTCCTGGCCCCTACCAAGCCCTGCTGCGCTGGGCCTTGCGCCACCGTGGCCTGACCTTGGCTTTGGCCCTAATTTTCTTCGTTGGCAGTCTGCGCCTGGTGCCCTACATCCCCACCAACCTGTTCGACGCCAGCGACTCTGGCCTGTCCACGATTAACGTAGAGTTGCCCCCCGGTTCTACCCTAGCCGATACCCAACGGGCCACCGCCCAGGTCACCGATGGCCTACTGGAAAATCCCGCTGTGTCCGCTGTGCTGGCCACCGAGGGCGGCGAAAATGGCGTTAACCAAGCTACCCTCTACGTGCGCCTATTGCCCAAAAACGAGCGAGAGGTTTCCCAACGGCAGTTTGAACAGGACATCCGCCCCCTGTTTGAACAAGTGCCCGGTGCCCGCATCGCCTTCCAAAGCCAGGGAGCCGGGGGCGAAAGCAAAGACCTCACGGTCGTCCTCAAAAGCGACGACCCCATTGCCCTACGGGAAACCTCCGATGCCCTCACCCGCGAGATGCGCGGCATTCTCGGCTTTGTGGATGTCAGCTCTAGCGCCAGTTTAGTACGGCCTGAGGTGCAGATTATCCCCGACCGCGACCGCGCCGCCGACCTGGGCGTAACGGTGCAGGCCATCGCCGCTACCGCCTCCCTCGCTACTCTGGGCGACACCGACGCCAACCTAGCTGACTTCAACCTGGGCGACCGCCAAATCCCCATCCGCGTCCAAATCGCCCCCACCTTCCGCGACGACCCCATCTTGTTGCAAACCTTGCGGGTCCCCAGTCAAACCGGACCATTGGTGCCCCTCTCCGCCGTCGCCGATGTGCGCTTCGGCAGCGGCCCCGCCCAGATCGACCGCTTCGACCGCTCCCGTCAAGTCACCATCGGCGGCAACCTCCAGGGTCTTACCCTCGGTCAAGGACTAGCCCTGGTAGACGAACTGCCCGCCCTGCGAAACCTGCCTCCCACCGTCACCCAACAGCCCGCTGGTGACGCCGAAATCATGCGCGACATCTTCACCCGCTTTGGACTGGCCCTAGCCACCGCCGTGCTGATGATCTTCGCCGTGCTGGTGCTGCTCTACAACAGCTTCATCTACCCCGTCGCCGTCATGGCCTCCCTGCCCCTTTCCGTCGGCGGCGCACTGCTGGGCCTGCTGATTTTCCAAAAACCCCTCGGCCTCTTCGCCCTGATCGGCATCGTGCTGCTGATGGGTCTCGTTACCAAAAACGCCATCCTGCTGGTGGACTACGCCCTGATGGCCAAAGAACGAGGCAAAACCCGCCGCGAAGCCGTCGTTGAAGCCGGAGTCACCCGCCTGCGCCCGATTTTGATGACCTCCATCTCCACCATGGCCGGGATGGTGCCCATCGCCCTAGAAATTGGCGCAGGCGGCGAAACCCGTAGCCCCATGGCCATCGCCGTCATCGGCGGCTTCACCACCTCCACGCTACTTACCCTCGTCGTCGTGCCCGTCCTCTATACCTACATCGACCGCCTCAACGGTATGATCGGCAACCTGATCCAGCGCCTCAGCGGCGGCGGTGATCATCCCCACCCCCCAACTCCCCAGGAAATCCCGCCTAAGGAGTACACGCTGAGTAAATAGCTCGCAAATAGCCCTATAATAGGTATCCGTTGGTTACAGGCCAGCGCATCTTGCGGGTGTAGTTCAGTGGTAGAACGTCAGCTTCCCAAGCTGAATGTCGTGAGTTCGAGTCTCATCACCCGCTTTTGTACAGTGACACGCTATTTGTCATCAGTGACAGATTGGTGTCGTCGAGGCCATATTAGTGTCATCGGGCCAAAATCTTGTCGTCAAACGACTGGTGACACATTGAATGTCGTTTAGCTTCTTAGGGCCAGTATTGAGATCAACTCATGCAAAGGAAGCTGACGTTCTACCTTTCAACTCGCTATCATCCATGACCTCTATGGGCTCGGCCATGCTGACGTGAAAATATGGAGTCCGCTTCTACCCATCCCTAATTCTGGGGAGGTTCTGTCTATTCTGACTCGGCATATCCTTCTGGAGTGATAGCTCAAGCCTGTCTGCTTAATGACTCACGAAAGCTGGCTATTACAGGGGCTAAACAGGGTGCTATGGAATTGGCAATAGCTGTTGAATTCGGCTGATCAGATCCTTCATTCGGAAAGGTTTTTGCACCCAGCCGTTGGCAAGCTGCTGGAGCTTCCTAGTCTCTAGGGTGGTGGGCAGGCGGGCGGTGACGATCAGGACGGGGCAGGTGTTGCCCTGGGATCGCAGCGATTGCAGCACCTCTTGGCCATCTAGCCCCGGCAGGCCCAGATCGAGCAAAATTAGTTGGTAGTCATCGGCGGCGACTTCGGCCAGAGCGGTGGGGCCGTCGTTGGCGATTGCGGCTCGATAGCCCGCCTGCCCCAATCCTTTCTGCATAAAGGCCGCAATTTTGGGCTCATCTTCGACAATTAACACGTGGCACACGCACCGTATCTCCAGATACCAACAGGGCCGCTGCCTTCATCAAACGGCATCATCCTAAGCTGGGGATAAGGCGATGATGAGAGCGTTCTTAGATTAGGGGACAGGGGAGAGGGGACAGGGATTAGTTGGTTGGGGGCAGCAGACGGTAGCCCATGCCGCGCACGGTTTCGATCAGCTGGCTGCCCAGCTTTTTGCGCAGGTATCCCACATAGACATCCACCACGTTCGAGCCGGGTTCGTAGTCGTAGCCCCAGACTAGATCGAGCAGGTGCTGGCGGCTGAGCACCTGCTCGGGGTGGCGCATAAAGGTTTCCAGCAGGGTGAATTCGCGGGCGGAGAGGTCGATGGGCTTGCCCCTGACGGTGACGCGGCGGGTGCGCAGGTCGAGGGCAATGTCGCCACAGGTAAGAACAGAGGCGTTGGGTTCGCTAGCGACCGGATTGGGGCGAAGACGGGCGCGAATGCGGACCAACAGTTCTTCAAAGCGGAAGGGTTTGGTCAGGTAGTCGTCGGCCCCCAGCTCGAAGCCGGCCACCTTGTCGTCGATGCCACTGCGGGCGGTGAGGATGATCACCGGGGCCTGGAAGCCTTGGCCGCGTAGATCTTTGAGCAGGTCGAGGCCGTTCTGGCCCGGCAGGCCCAGGTCCAGCAGCATCAGGTCGATGTTGCCGTCGAGGGCAATCGCTGTCGCATCTGCGCTGTTGCTAGCGGGGGTGGTGGTAAAGCCGCTGGCCTGGAGGCCCTTGGCCAAAAAGTCGGTAATGCGAGACTCGTCTTCGACGATGAGAATGTGGGTCATGGGGTCTCCGGCTGGGGCAGGTCGAGGGGGAGCACTAGGGTGAAGGTGGAGCCTTGCCCCGGCTGGCTGACTAGTTCAATGGAGCCCTGGTGGCTGTCGGCCACGGTTTTAACAATGGCTAGGCCCAGCCCGGCTCCTTCGGATTTGCGGTAGGTGTTGGCGGCGCGGGCAAAGCGGTCAAAGATGCGAGTCTGGTCGGCGGGGGCAATGCCTTCGCCTGTGTCGCGCACCCAGAGGCGAACCTGGCCGCCCAGGGTGGTGGATCCCAGTTCGATGGTGTCGGTGGGGTGGGTGTGCTGGGCGGCATTGCGGGCCAAATTCAGCATGGCCCCGGTGAGGCGCTGGCGATCACCCACCATTACCCCTCGGCCCCGGCTGCCCAGCTGCCACTGGCGATCGGCCAGCACTGACACCTTGGCGAAGATTTCCTCGGTAAACTGGGCGACGTTGATGGTTTCGAGCTGCAAAAAGTTGGGCTGCTCGGCCTGGGCCAGCAGCAGCAGGTCATTGGCAAAGCGGCCCATGCGATCAATTTCGTCCATTACCAAGGCCAGGGTGGCGGCCCGCTCCTCGGGGTCGTCGCCCATCACCTCCAGGTGGCCCTGGATGATGGTGAGGGGGGTAAACAGCTCATGACCGGCGTCGTTGATAAAGTTACGCTGGCTCTCAAAGGCGCTCTGCACCCGGTTCATCATGGCGTTGAAGGTGCGGCTGAGCTCCGCCAGTTCGCCCGTGCCCTGTACCTCCAGGCGGCGCGACAGGTCGGTTTCGCTGATGCTGCGGGCGGTGGCGGCTAGGTTTTGAACCGGCTTGAGCAACTGCTGGCTGGCCAACCAGGCCAGCAAAAACGCCAGCACCACCACGCCAATGGCCACCTTGGTAAAGACATAGACCCCGGCCAGGGCCTCGGTGCGCTCCCCCGCCGACAGGTGGGCGGCCACAAACACCCCCCGAGGAATGTCGTTGGTCTCCAGGACGTAGGTGTTGTAGAGTACGCTGCCGACGGTGGGGTCGGCCACCGTGACTCGACCGTTGGTGGCCTCGGTGAGGGTGCGCCACTGCTGCACAATGTCAGACTCCGGCCCCAATACCTCCGGCAGAGACCGAGGGTTGGAGCGGAAGAACTGGCCGTTAAGTAAGACAATATGAAAATTGTCGTCTTCGGGGACTTCGCTGGACAGAAAATCCTGGATGAAAGCCTGAAGAGCCTCGTCAGTTTCGGGGTTGAAGGCGTCCCAGGCCTTGTAGGTGTTCCGAAAGTCCTCCAGTTCCTCTTGCAGATCGGCCTGCACCCGGCTATCGACCTCGCGAAACAAGAGCGCCCGAAAGATCGGCACGGCTACACCCACCGCCGCCAGCATGGTTAAGGCGTACAGCAGCAGAATGCGGGTGCGGGTCTCGCCCATCAGGCGTTGCCAGGGCCGTTTGATGGGGAGTGAGGACGGCAGGACGGGCAGAACGGCGGAACTTTTCAAAGGGTCAACTCAGAATAGAAAAATGGATGGGCAGATTTCCAATTTGATGGGGAAATTTTATGGCGGCCAATAAAAATATGGTTGGCTGAGCTGTGCCAGTTTATGGAGTGATTGGGGGGTAATCGCGCTGTCCCTAAACTCGTCCCCGTCGCGCCACCCGTCGACAGCCTGTAGGCCATGGGTTTACGCCGCCGATGATGCCCCCACTGGGGATAGATCGATCTCTATTCTGACCCATGAAGTATTAGGTGAAAAGAGCAGGACTGGGGACATTTCTGCAACTGGCCTAGGGCCATCCGGTCGGGTTCCTGGCCTGAGGAAATTCTCATGGTCAGCTCATGACCTCTCATTAAGTGGGTCTCATAAACACTTCATGCCAGCCTTATAAAGCTCGGGGAAAGTAAGGGGCATTGAGCACGGTCAATCAGCTCCCCTGCCTCACTTGTTTCCTCACTCGGAGAATCGGCTATGCGTGTATGTGTGATTGGTACAGGCTACGTGGGCCTGGTGACCGGGGCCTGTCTCGCCCACACGGGCCACAGCGTGATTTGCGTTGACAACAACGCCGCCAAGGTCGAACAACTGCAATCGGGCCGGTCGCCGATCTATGAACCGGGCCTGGAGTCGATCATGCAGGCGGCGATGGCGGTCGGAGCGCTGACATTTACCACCGATTTGGCCGCCGGGGTGGCCCACGGCGACATCCTGTTTATTGCGGTGGGCACCCCGCCCCTGCCCACGGGCGAAAGCGACACCCGCTATGTAGAAGCGGTGGCACGGAGCATTGGCCAACACCTCGATGCCCGCTACCGGGTAATTGTAAACAAGTCTACAGTGCCCATTGGCTCTGGCGACTGGGTGCGCAGTTTGATTCTGGAGGCGCTGCTAGGGCGGGATATTCCTCCGGCCCCCAATTTTGCGGTGGTCAGCAATCCCGAGTTTCTGCGGGAAGGCTCAGCGGTGTACGACACCTTTAATCCCGATCGCATTGTGCTGGGCGGTAGCGACGAGCGTGCCCTGGACCTCATGAAATCCCTCTATACCCCCATCGTTAGCCGTCAGGTCGCCATCGATAAGAGCCTGCCCCCGGTGCCGGTGGTGACCACCGACCTGGCCTCGGCGGAAATGATCAAGTATGCCGCCAACGCCTTTTTGGCCACTAAAATTAGCTTTATTAACGAAGTGGCCAATATCTGTGATCGCGTCGGGGCCGACGTTACCCAGGTGGCCCAGGGCATTGGCCTCGATTCTCGCATTGGCCCTAAGTTTTTGCAGGCGGGCATCGGCTGGGGTGGCTCGTGTTTCCCGAAAGATGTCTCGGCTTTAGTCCACACCGCCGCCGACTACGGCTACGACGCTACCCTGCTGAAAGCCGCCGTTGCTACCAACCAGACCCAGCGCCTGCGGGTTGTGGACCTGCTGCAACAGAGCCTGAAAATTCTCAAGGGCAAGACCATCGGTCTGCTGGGCCTCACCTTCAAACCCCACACCGACGACCTGCGCGACGCCCCCGCCTTCGACATCATTGACCAATTGCTGCGGCTGGGGGCCAAGGTGAAAGCCTACGACCCGCTCTACGTGGATGATTACCCCGGCACTCTTCCCACCAGTGTGCAGATCTGCGCCACCCCAGCCCATCTGGCCACCGGGTGCGATGCCCTGGTGCTGACCACCGACTGGCCCGAATTTCAAACCCTCGACTATGCCGCCCTGGCCCCC
>CAZWNR010000134.1:0-8697 GCA_964635665.1 uncultured bacterium
AACTCTGCGAGGGCGGCGGCGGTTGCTTCGGTCTCTAACAGGGCAACCCACTGCGGGTAGTCGAGGGAGCGGCGCTCCCCTAGGGTGGGCAGGGGCAGGGGTTGGGCTTCGGCGGCAAAGGCATTGGCGGTGGACAAAACGCTATCCGCCGGACGATGCACCTGGCGGAACAGCACCAGCACCGTGACAAACAGCAGCCCATTCAGCACCAAAGACAGCATTACCCACAGGGGCACCTCCCCCAGCCGTCGCAGGGCTGAGGCCAGTTGGGGATGAAGAGAGGGCCGTGAAGTCACCGGGTAAGGCTGCCAGAGAGGAAATCGACAAGGTCAGAGAGGTGTGTCCAGGCCAAACCGGGTGGCTCGGTGCAAAACCCCTGTGGCCCAAATTTTAAGCCCAAATTCTCAATCCGTTTTCCCCAGTTCCCCCGTGATTTAACAATTCAGCCGGACGCTACACGTTAAACCGGAACAGCATCACGTCGCCCTCCTGCACCACGTAGTCCTTGCCCTCGCTGCGAACGAGACCTTTTTCTTTGGCGGCGGTCATGGAACCGTTATCCACCAGATCCTGATAGGCGACGGTTTCGGCCCGAATGAAGCCCCGTTCGAAGTCGGTGTGGATGACGCCAGCGGCCTGGGGAGCCAGCATTCCGGCTTTGATCGTCCAGGCGCGGGTTTCCTTGGGGCCAGTGGTGAAGTAGGTGCGCAGGCCCAGCAGTTCATAGGTGGCGCGAATCAGGGTCATCAGCCCCCCTTCGGTGACACCCAGGGCATCGAGGAAGTCCCGCCGTTCTTCGTCGTTGAGGTCGATTAGCTCCGATTCTACCTGGGCCGAAATCACCACGACTTGTGCCCCCTCCTGGGCGGCAACTTCGCGCACCTGTTCTACCCAGGCGTTGCCGCTAGCCAGGTCGTCTTCGGAGACATTGGTGGCGTAGATAACGGGCTTGCGGGTGAGCAGACCCAGGGGCTTGATGATGGCCTCGGCCTCTTCGTCGAGTTCTACCTGGCGGGCGGTTTTGCCCTCGTTGAGGACGGGCAGAATTTTTTCCAGGATAGCCAGCTCCGCCTGGGCCTCTTTGTCGGCACGGGCCAGCTTGCGGACTCGGTCAACCCGGCGCTCTAGCTGGGCCAAATCCGCCAGGGCCAGTTCGAGGTTAATTACCTCCATGTCGCGCACGGGGTCTACGGACCCGGAGACATGGATGATGTCATCGTCCTCAAAGCAGCGCACCACGTGGACAATGGCGTCCACCTCGCGGATGTTGGCCAAAAACTGGTTGCCCAAGCCTTCCCCTTGGCTGGCCCCTTTTACCAGGCCGGCAATGTCCACAAATTCCACTCGGGCGGGCACAATGTCGTCGGAACTGGACAGATCGGCCAGCACCTGAAGCCGAGGGTCGGGCACCGCCACCACCCCCACGTTAGGCTCGATGGTGCAGAAGGGAAAGTTGGCGGCTTGGGCCTTGGCGTTGGCAACCACGGCATTGAAGAGGGTCGATTTTCCAACGTTGGGCAGGCCCACAATTCCGGCTCGTAGCATGGGTTTAGGTCGCGAGATAAGGGGACAGGACATACCATCATACCCCTTCAGCATAGGGGAGGACGCCGCCAATGGAGCGGTCTGTTGCAAGCGCCTAGGGTTGCTATACCCTAGGGTTGCTATACCCTTAAGGCGGCAGGGCCGCAAGACAACGTAGGCAGGGGAGGACGGGTGCGATGGTAGGCGATGGCTGGCGGGATCGGTTTAACCAGAGGGCACGACCCCCACGGGAAGCGGGCGATCTCCAGCCAAGCGCGGCCCCTACGGGCTTTCAGCGGGCCTATCGACGGCGATCTTGGCTGATCGGCCTGGGGCTGAGCCTAGGGCTACTGCTGTCGGGCTGCGAAACCCTGGGGCTGTCGGGATCATCCCCCGATGCCGATACCGAAGCGGGCAATCAGTACGTGAGTCGCTCGGTGCGAGGAAATCGTCTGGTGAGCCGCAACCGACCTGCCAGTTTGGGGCTGCGGCGAGGCTGGCAACCCGCCCCCTTTCCTTCCCTCCACCCCAGTTCCGATCTGCAGGCCTATCACCCAGGACAGGGAATCTTTCTGGTGGTGCTGGGGGAAAACAAGACGAGTGTGATGCCGGGAACCCTAGAACAGCAGGCCATGCAGTACATCCAGCTGATGAAGCTAGGGTTTGACCTCGTGACCAATCCCGAGGCCCGCACGGGGGTGAGTCAGGTGGGCACTTATCCAGCGGTGCAGTATGCCCTCCAGGCCAATGTGCGGGGGGAATCCGTGGCCTACCTCCACACCACCGTGGAAATGGGTGAGTACTTCTACCAAGTGGTGACCTGGACAAGGGCCGATCGCTATCCCGCTAATGCCGACGAAATGCGGGCCGTTGTGGCAGAATTTGGCCCCGATCAGCGCTGAGATCTCCCTTACCCCCAGCCCCTTTGCCCTGGGGCTACGGCCCATTCACAGCTTGTTTCTATGGCGCAAGTCCTGGGAGATCCCCCTAAATTCCCTAGCCTGCGGGAAGCTACAAGCGCCTGTAGAAAGGGGGATATGGAAGGGGATATTGAATCCGATTCCCCCCGGGTTAAGAGGGTAGGGGGGATCAGCCCTAGGGCCCCAGCGTAAGGAGAGCCTTCTGTATCGGCGGTAGCCCCGTAGGAGATGGCCTGAGGGTGGGGGGATGGACTGTTCTCCCAAACTAAGGGTCTCTATGGTTGTCTGTGGCCTCTCTGGGGTTTACCTGTCGCCCATCTGTGGCCTAATAGAAAGGGATAAAACGCGCAGAAGGAGATGGTGGGCGTGAGTAAGCAGTGGCTGAGTGGCCTCAACACAATCGGTAAGGATGGCCTATGGCCAAGGCTGGCCTCCTGGGGACGGGGACTCTGGCAAGGGGTGCTGGTTCTAAGCTTGGTGGCCTTGCTGTGGCTTGGCCTCGGTGGACAACCCAACGCCCAGGCTGGCCTCACCGACGATAATTTCGATGGCAACATCTTCGCCCTCTATGCCGGGAACGGCTCCCTAGTGCCGCCCAAGGTTTCCCTAGAGCAGTCTTTGAAGTACAACAAACCCGCCATCGTTGTCATCTACGTGGACGACAGTAGTGACTGCAAGCTGTTCGCCTCCACCGTTTCCCAGCTGCAAGCGCCCTACGGTCGAGTGGCTAACTTCATTCCGGTCATGGCCGATGCCATCCCCGTCAAGGCGGAATACGCTCCCAACGAGCCAGGGTATTACTTCAAAAACGCCGTCCCCCAAACCCTGGTGTTTGATGCCGAGGGCAACCTGCGCTTCAACGAAACGGGAACCGTCAGCTACGAAGCCATCGACGATGTGATGCGAGACATCTTTGACCTGCTGCCCCGCACCGAATCCGTAGAACTGCGCCGCCGCCCCGTCAACGAAGTCAATGTAGAACTTGTCCCCGCCGATTAATCGCCTCAGAGGTGGGTTGGGTGGCGCGATAGCAAAACCCAACCCAGGGAATGTTGGCGTTGGGTTTCCTTTTGCCCCATCCATGCAACGACTCATTGTTCAACCCGACCAAATTCAGGACGACTGTCTTACCCTAACTACCGACCAACAGCATTATCTCCGTCGGGTGCTGCGGCTGGCGGCGGGGGATCGGTTTATCGTGTTGGATGGTCAAGGTCAGCAGTGGGTAGCGACGTTGGGTGAGCATTCCGAATTCGCCCACCTCGATCCCTTGGTAACGGTTGCTCCGGTTCTGCCGACGGTGACCCTGGCCATCGCGCTCCCCAAGGGCAGCGGCTTTGATGATGTGGTGCGCCAAACCACCGAGATGGGTGTTTCCGCCCTACAACCGCTGATCACCCAGCGCACCCTGCATCAGCCCAACCCCAAAAAGTTGGAACGCTGGCAGCGCATTGCCGTTGAAGCCACCGAACAATGCGAACGACCCAACCTGCCCTATCTCCAGCCACCCGCGACCTGGGCCGATTACCTGGGCCAAGACCTGCCCCCCCAGCGCTGGATTTGCCTTGCCCGTGGAGATTCCCAACCGTTACTGACCGTGGCCCAGGCTAGCGATCCCAACTTAGAAACCGTGATTGCCACTGGCCCAGAGGGTGGCTGGACAGAGGCTGAAATCACTGCCGCCCTCGCCGCCGGATTTCAGCCCGTTTCCCTGGGGCCAACGGTTCTACGGGCCGTGACTGCCCCCATGGTGGCCCTGGCTCTGGCCCTGGCTGGCCTTTCCCATGGCAATCCGCAGCGGTAATCCGCTATGCCCTGAGGCCCTAGCGCCTTTAGCCCCCAGCGCCTTTAGAATAGAGAGGTTATTTTAAGGAACGTCCAACGTCGTCTTTGCCCTATGCCGCCCCGCTGGCCCCGTAAACCCACCCGCGAAGATCCCGCCTACCGTCGTTTAGAAGACCGCATCAACTTTGCGGTGCATGTGGCGGCCTTCATTGCCGTCAATTCTGGGCTGTGGTTTTTCCATACCCTTAATCCTGCCTGGGTAAGCTGGGTGCAGTGGGTTACCCTGGCTTGGCTGCCCGCCCTAGTGGGCCACGGCGTCTACATTTTCGCCATCGCCGATTACTCGCCCGCCCCCCTGTCCCCCGTAGAATCGAACGATCCAGGAGAGGTTTAACCATGGCTAACGCTGGAAGCAGTCGCGCAATTGAAGCCCTTGCTGCCGCCATTGGCGATCAAGCCTACATCGATGTGGCTAAGTGGCACCTGTATCTGGGCGATGCCAAACTCCATACGGTCTTGGCCGAACGGCTCTATCCGCTCATTGACGAGGGCACCTTTGACGAAGCAGCCCTGGCCGATGCCTTGGCCACCATTTCGGTTTCCCTCGGCGGCGGCCAGAAAACCGTTTCCCTGGCTGATCTCATGCCGTCGGGCAGTCAGGCCGATTTGCTCCGCGCCATCGAAGACTACCAGCGCGATCAGTAACGTTATCCCCCATGGAAACGTCATTCCCCATGTCTAGGCGATAGGAGATTGTCACCATGCCGCTGATTAAGGTGCAAACCTCGGTATCCTCCCCCGAGAAGGCCCAAGTGGAGAGTTTGCTCAAGGATCTGTCGGCCCGGTTGGCCAGTCATTTAAGCAAGCCCGAATCCTACGTGATGACCGCCTTTACCGCCGATGTGCCCATGACCTTTGGTGGCACTACCGACCCGGTCTGCTACATCGAAATCAAGAGCATCGGCACCATGGGCAGCAAAACCAAGGCCATGAGCCAAGACTTCTGTGACCTCGTAGAAAGCACCCTAGGCGTGCCGAGAAACCGCGTCTATATCGAATTTGCCGATGCTACCGGGGCCATGTGGGGCTGGAACGGCGGCACCTTTGGGTAGGTCGCCTAAAATGGCACGTCCTTATCGGGATGGGAGGGTTGATTGGCCGCTGCCTTAGAGGGTTTGGGGCTGGGGCCGCCCAACAAGGCATCTAGATCATCGTCGATATCCACCACCTGCCCATTGAAAAATTGGGCGAAGTTTTTCACGGCTCGATCAAAGTCGCTGGCAATTTCCGGGAGGGGTGGCATGGTGGGCATGGCGCTGGCCACTGGGGCAGATACCACAGAGGGCTCTACGGGCGAGGCTACCGAGGTTGAGTTGCCATTTGCAGATGCGGGGGCAGAGGCCGAGACGGAGGTGGGTGACGCCATGGTCTGGGGCGGGTTGACCACAGGAGCAGGATTCGCCTCCATCGGCGGGTGATACGGATAGGGCGTAGCGGGTGGCTCGGCTACCCCCTGCCCCGGTGCCTGGGAAATGTTGGGGGCCGGGGCTTCAGGCTTTGGGTCGGGCATTACCTCCAGGGAAACCACCACTTTGCGGTTGAGCACTTTTTGGAAGGCCGCTTCCACATTTTCGACTCGCCCCTGGGCCATCTTAAACAGGGGCCGAGAGCTGATCCCCACCCTGGCCACAGTGCCATCAAAAAAGACAAGGCTACCCTGCTGAAGCATCAGCGCCCGGGTACCCAAGGGTTCTAAGACCGCAATTACCTGCGCCCACAGGTGGGGTAAATCGGCATGGGCAACGGGGGAACCCTGGCCATTATTGGGCGGCAGCGGCGGCGACTCAGGGGACTGCGTTGGCGTTGAAGCAGGCTGGGCCGCTGGAGATTGAGCCGCTGGGGGCAGGGCTGAGTGGGCCTGGTCTAGCGCAGGGTGTTCGGGTGTGGAACGCGCTGGCGGCGGGGTAAAGGTGGTCGGCGTGGGCGGCGGAGCACTGGGAGTATTAGTCCTCTCCGGCGCAGGGACGGCAGGTTGGGGGGGCACCACCGGACGAGGGGCCATTCCCATAGCAGGACTCGTCCTAACCGTGCTGGCTAGGGTCGAGGGCAATAGTCCCAATAATGTGACCTCCAGCCAAAGGCGGGGCTGGGTGGTGTTTTTCACCTGGGCTTCAGCACTGCGGAGGTGCTGTTGGCCCACCAATATCAACGAGGGTTCAAGCCCCTGCACCAGGGTTTGCATTTCCGCCCAGGTGGGGGGCGTGATGGCCACCAAATCCTGACGACTGCCCGCCGTTTTGGCAATCAGCAAATCTCGGTAGAACCCGGCCAAATTTTGCAGCACAATCAGCGGCTCTCGACCCCGATCCATCAATTTGCGGGCCTGGTCTAAAACGGTGCTGCCGTCGTCGCTGAGGATGGCCTGCACTAGGGTCAGCAAATCCCGCTCTGGCACGGCTCCCACCAAATCCCACACGGCATCGGCGGTAACGGGCGGCTCTAGCAAACTGAGCTGATCCAGCAAACTCTGGGCGTCCCGCAATCCCCCCTGAGACACCTGGGCCACTAGCCGCAGAGCCTCATCATTAATATCAATGGCTTCCTGAGTGGCAATCTTCCTCAAGTGGAGAATCATCGGCTCTAGGGGAATGCGCCGATAGTCGAACCGCTGACAGCGAGAAATGATCGTCGGCAACACCCGCTGGGGGTCAGTAGTAGCCAGCACAAACACCACATTGCTGGGCGGCTCCTCCAGGGTTTTCAGCAGGGCATTGAAGGCGGCGGTACTCAACATGTGGCACTCGTCAATCACGTAAACCTTGTACCGACACTGCACCGGGGCAAACTGGGCGCGTTCGATCAGTTCGCGGATGTTATCTACCCCGGTGTTGCTGGCGGCGTCGATTTCAATGAAATCTAATGCTGAGCCGTTGGTGATGGAACGGCAGGTTTCGCAGGTGCCGCAGGGTTCGGGGGTGGGGTGATCTTGGCTGATGCAGTTAAGGGACTTGGCCAAAATCCGGGCGCTGGAGGTTTTGCCTGTGCCCCTGGGGCCGCAGAACAGGTAGGCTGGAGCAATCCGTCGCTGGTTGAGGGCGTTGGACAGCGTGGTGGCAATGGCATCTTGGCCCACCAGTTGGTTAAACCGCTGGGGACGATACTTGTGGTGCAGGGGTTCGTAGGCCATAGCATTAAGATACCCTGCCTACTCAACCTTGGGCTAAGGCCAGGAATTTGGCGTTAGGAATCGCTGTGCCAATGCTCCGGAAAATCGACAATCAGGGTATCCATCTCCGCAACGCTACAGCCAGCCGGGACGGGGCAATTGCGATTTCCTCGGGACCGCTGCATTCGGGCTTGGGCCTGGTTGGCCAACTGCCGCACCTGCTCAACGGCGGCGGAAATTTCCTGCTTTTGTACCTGCTCTGGGGGCGCTTTGGCCGTTGCTAGGGCGGCTGTGGCGGCGACTGGGGCAGTAGCGGGCTTGATAGGTTTGGGTGACGCTGGCGTTGGGCAAGACTGGCGAGGAATGTAGCCCTGAAAGTAGGCAATGGCCAGCCGTCGAAACAAAATCTTTAGGTGGTCGGGGAGCGATTTCTCGACCTGATCGGGTTTCTCTACGAAGTCAACAATTTGCCCCATGGCGTGGGCAATCAGGGTATTATCTTGGCGGCTGGTGGGGTAAGTATCTTTGAGATCAAGCCAACAGGCTTCAAAGGCCTCAAGTTCGCGTAGCAGCATGGGATCACCTGGGCAGCAGGTAGACGTGGGCCGTGACGAAACAGGTGCACCCGTCCCATGACCGGAGCGGTTTATGCTGGGGAAAGATGGGGTTCTTAATGACTAATGTGCCCTAAAATGGCCCCCTTCAGCACCCCCCCTAGCGTGAAGATTTAATGTATTGAGGAGTTGTAATAAATCCATGGCGGTTGTCGAAAAAATCTATACCGATGGAGCCTGTTCCGGCAATCCGGGGCCAGGGGGCTGGGGCACCGTGCTCTATTTTGCCGATGGCGGCATCCACGAGATGGGGGGCGGCACTCGTCAAACCACCAACAACCGCATGGAGATGCAGGCCGCCATTGCCGGACTCACTTGGCTGCGAGACAGTGGCCAAACCCAACCCGTCGCTATCTACACCGACAGCGAGTACGTCCTCAAGGGCATCACCCAGTGGATTGCCGGATGGAAGCGGCGGGGCTGGGTGAATTCGGCCAAAAAGCCCGTCCTCAACCGTGACCTGTGGGAACAGCTTGACCAGGTCACCACCGAGGTCAACAAAACTCTGGATAAGCCTTTGCAGTGGGTCTACGTGCGGGGGCATTCGGGCAACGTGGGCAACGAACGCTGCGACACCATCGCCCGTGCCTTTGCCGCCAACCGCCCCATCGACCTCACGACCCTCTAGGAATCCTCCTGTTCCCCGTGGCCGATCTATTTAATCGGATTCATCGGATTCATGGATTTG
>CAZWNR010000135.1:0-8651 GCA_964635665.1 uncultured bacterium
ATGGTCATGTCACCTGGGCCGAGGCGACCCGTGGTGGGGTATGCCTGCCCCTGAACCAGGCCACTGTGGACGCCATGATCCGCATTGCCCAATTGGCTCAGCAGGCCCGTGACCGCCTGGGCCGCCCCTTTATGGTCACCCTTTGGTATCACCCGGTTGAGGCGGGCCATTCCCAGGGGCACCCCTTCCATGGTCGCCACGGCATCGGTGACGCCATTGACTTTTACTGCGTTGGCCTCACGGGCAACCAGGTTTATTGGTTTCTTGATTCCTGGTGGCCCGGTGGCCTAGGCCGCTACCGCCACTATCCACACCTGGTGCATATCGATGCCCGCCCTAACCGTGCCCGCTGGACGCGTTAGCCGATAGTCGGGTTAAGCCAACCGACGTGAGACCCGCTACAGCCGCCGCGCCGGAACATTGGGCAGGGGGGAAGGGGGCGGATCCAGCTCGATGGTGGCGACTACTTGGCCATGGTCGGATTTCCAGGGCTCAATGGTTTCATCCAGAAGCGTTTGATCAAACAGGTGGTCGTTGTAGACCGAAACATAGGTGACGCGGCCAATGCGATCTCGGTTTTGGGCGGCAAATTCCTCGCTCACCATGATGTGATCGAGGCTGTCGTAGTGGCCGTTGTGGATGTGGGTATAGTAGTGATCGCCGTAGCCGAGCCGAGCTTGGATATCCTTCACCTGGTAGAGCAAAACGTCCCATACCGGGGCCTTCTTGCGGTAGGGCCAACATTCCCAGGGGGGCTGCCCCGCTACAATTTGGGTGGTGACCGCCGTGTGGTTGTCGTTCACGTCGCCCATCACAATCACTGGATAACGCCGATCCTGGAGCACCTCCATGAGAATGCAGCGCAGGGCCGTGGCCTCCGCTGCCCGCCGAATCAACGACCGGGCATAGCCCTTGGCCACCTCCACCGGGTTACCCCGATCCACGCCATCGGCCAGGGTGGGCCGTTTAGATTTGAGGTGAATCACAAAGACCGTACATTGAATGGTGTCGGTGAGGGCCAGATCCACCGCCAGTACCGGATGGGAAAACTGGTGAATGGGCAGTTCGGCTCCCTCTAGCTCCAACGCGCTACCGGGGGGAAACGCCTCATACACGCGCTGATCCAGCACCGGAAACCGAGTGGCCAGAGCCAGCCCTGGGCCACGCCCGGCCCCCTCTGCCATCACAATGGTGTGCTGGCGATGGTATTCGCTACGGTGTAGGGCTTCCTTCAGGGCTCCCTGGTGGAACACCTCCTGAAAGCCCACAATATCCACCTTCATCCGGTCAAGCTGGCGACCGATCCACGTGAGTTTCTTCAGATAGTCGTCGCGGCTATAGACCTCGCCGGGATAGAACTCGCGCTCCGGCAGGGCCAGATTAGAGAGGTTAAAGGTGCCCACGCGAAATAGGCGACGCTCTGGTAGGGATGGGCTATCGACCACAGTGATGCTGATCCTGATTGCTGATCCTGGGCAATAACCCTAGGAAAAGGGTTATCAACAGTAGCCTAGCCCATCCCTGGCGTTCTGCTACGCCTAACCAGGATGGATTATTCCTGCCGCACCAGAAACTGATTGAGGTGGGTAAAGGTGCCGCCGTAGGCGGTGATGGGGCTGTCGTAGCCCTTCAGTAAGACCGTATGGCGCTGAAAGTAGGGCTCGCTGGCTCCGAGGGGCTGGAGGTAGTTGTAGGTCGTTTCGCCCATGGCTAGGTCAATCCCGAGGGGCTTTGTGGCAGACTCTAAGCGAAAGGCCGCATTGACGGTATCGCCTAGGGCCGTGTAGTCAGGACGATTGGCTGATCCCGTGTTGCCGACCATGGCATAGCCTGTGTTCAGTCCGGCCCCAATGCGTAGGGGAAAGGGGAGGGGAAACTGTTCATGGAGGCGGCTGGTCATGGTAGCTAGGGTACCAACGGCTTGGAGGACATGCAGCATCTCGGCGCTGCTAGCTCCCTCGGATCCGTGCACCCAAATGGCCATTACGGCATCACCAATGTATTTATCTACCCCACTGCCGTACTGGGTGATAATCTCTCCCGCCCGTCGAAACCAGGTACCAATGGCTTCGGAGAGGAGCTTTTCGTCCATTTGGCGGGCTAGAACGGTGAAGTCGCGGATGTCTACCACCATCACCGAAATTAACCGCCGCACATGGAGCATGGCGGTGGCGGTGGAATCGATGGCGATCATCTTGCTCTCGATAGATTGGGACTTGGCCTTGGGATGGGAAAAGGTAAGCTCCGTTTGGCCAAAGATAATGCTGTCGCCGTCCTTCAGGGTTACAGGCACCGTCACCCGCTGCCCGTTAATGAAGGTACCATTGCGGCTCCCTAGATCAATCAGATAAAAGGATCCATCCTCCATGCCCTGGAGCATGGCGTGGTTGCGAGAGATCCAGCGATCCGGCAAAACTAGGTTATTGTCATCGCTGCGTCCCACGGTCCAACAGGCCAGGCCAGCCAAGGGCAGATACCGAAGGCTAGACTGGGTCTTCAGGGTAAGGTAAGGACCAGATTCGGGGGTGTTCACCTGAGCTAACTGACAATCTGAGGACACGATGCTGAACGCAGGCAGCTTCCAACGCCGAAGCCCGTGAGGAGGTGAGGGGGCATCACCGCCCTGGCAAGCCCCTGGGAGCACGCCGGTCTTGGCTAAGATACTGGAGCTATGGTACAGCGCAGATTCCTAGGATGGGGTAGGAATCGTCGGTTAAACCATAGGCTTAGGTTCAACGATAGACGAACTTGTGGCTTTAAGATGTAGGTGTCACCCTATCTACGAATGATGCCTAGCCATGACGAATAGCCCTATTATGGCCGATCTTCCCAAGCGCTGAGGAAACCGCTAACGATGGGTCTAGAAGCTCCTAGGAAGCCTAGGGCTAAATGGGGTGACATTGCCAAGCGCTGCCGGACATGCTGAGGATCAAGCCAGCATAGCGCTAAGAAAAAATAACCCATCCACAATCAAGGTGCTGAGTACTGCTCCCCCAAAGGCCCACCACGCCAATTGACGGGATGTGAACAATGCAATGGCCGTAGCCACCAGCAGAAAGATCGCCAACATCACCGCTCGGCAGGCGGCGATATCGGTTTCTAGGGTAACCGCTGCGGCCTGCAACACCACTGGAGCCACATCGGTTTCCACCTGCATGAGCTGCCGCCAGCTGGGAAATAAATGCATCCAGTTGATGTAGAGATCGGTGATGGCTGTCCCTAACAAGGACCCCAGGAAAAAGTAGCTGCCCACCCGGCCGCAGCCCCTATGTAAGCACAGCACGGCAATGGGCATCCCCAGGGCTTCGATGGGGAGGTGCATGACGGGTTCCCATCGAAACCAGCCCCAATAGAGGGATCCGGTAAGCCAAATCCACCCAAAGCCAACGATTAAATCGCCCCAAACCTCCCAGCGAGGGCGCTTCATCATGGTGGCTCCTAGCCAGATCCACAGGGGCGTGATGGCTAGGCTCACCCAGGGGAAATAGCGTACTAGGGGAGCCTGTACAAAGACTGGTAAGATCACTAAGCCTAAGGACGCCCCAAAAACCTGTAGCTGACGTTGGGAATGACTCAGCCAGTTCTGGGCCGCAGAGAGCCACAGCAACAGACTTTTACTTGGGGTTAGGCCAGGGGAGAGACTCAAGGGGAACCTTAGAGGCAGTTAACATAGTTGTAACATAACATGCCCCTAGGGGGGATGGCTGGGAGTGGCTCAAGGGGGCTAGCTTGCAGCCGTTTTTGGCCTGGATTACCTGAGGACGACGGCTAACTGGGGCCTGTTTTTCCAAAATCTCACCCAGACCAGAGATGCCCCTAGGACAGTAGGATTGATGGCCGTTACGGCGCAGCGCTTTGGGCTTCTAGATCAAGACCCAAAACTTGGGTATAGGCCCCTCGCGCCTGGGTAACGCCGATGGTGCGTTGGGAGGCTTCGATCATGGGGCGGCGCAGACTCACGACAATAAACTGGGCCTGTTCCGCTTGGCGTTTGATCATGCGAGACAGTCGCTCCACGTTGGCCCCATCCAGGAACATATCCACCTCGTCGAAGGCGTAGAAGGGGGAGGGCCGATAGCGCTGAAGGGCAAAGATGAAGCTAAGGGCCGTCAGGGATTTTTCGCCCCCAGACATGGAGGCCAGCCGTCGCACGGGTTTGCCCTTGGGGTGGGCCACCAGATTCAGGCCGCCGTTGAAGGGGTCTTCGGGATCCTCCAGTTGCAGGTGGCCATCGCCGTCGGAGAGTTCCGCAAAAATGGTCTGGAAGTTTTTGTCCACGGCATCGTAGGCTTCCTGAAACGCCTTGCGCCGCAGGGTGGTAAAGGTTTCCACTCGCAGCAGCAGTTCCGTGCGCTCTTCCTCTAGGGTAGAGAGCTTGTCACTCAGGTCGTTGAGGCGTTCTTCGGTGCGGTTGTATTCCTCCAGGGCCAGCATGTTGACAGGCTCCAGGGCTTCCATCCGTCGCTGGAGAGAACGTAGTTCCTTTCGCAGTTCCTCTAGGTCAGTGTCGGGGGGGATTTCCGGCAGCGGGTCGGGCAGTTCTTGAGCCTGAAGTTGGCACAGGGCTTGGGCTTCGGTGAGTTGTTGTCGCCGCTCCTGCTGGGTTTCGATCAGCTTTTGCCGCTGCCATTCCTGCTGTTGTTTTTGGGTGCGTTGGTCTCTCAGGCGGGCTTCTAATTGGTCACGGTTGGCCTTTTCGGCAGCAAGCGTTTGATCCAGCACCGCCATGGCCTGCCGTAGTTGGGTGATTTCCTGGTTCAGCCCGCCCTGCTGCTGTTTGATTTGGGCCAAAGCCTGCTCCCGTTCCCCCTGCTGCTGACGGATAGTAACGACGGTCTGCTGAGCCTGTTGGATGGTGGCCTCTAGCTGCTGGCACTGGTTTTGGCGGGTTTGGATTTGCCGTTCCGCCTGTTGCAGAGCGGCTTGGCGTTCGGCCAGTTGCTGCTCTAGCTGGCGCACGGCGGCCTGGGCGGTCTGCCATTCGCTGTGGGTTTGGGACTGCTCCAGTTCTGCGAGTTCTGCCCGTTTTTGGGCAATTTCGGCTTCCTGGGTCGGCAAAACCCTAGCGATTTCCTGAAGCCGAGCCTCGGCGGCGGCAAACTCCTGCTGGGCCTGCTGAAGCTGGGTTTGAATTTGGCTGCGGCGTTGGGCAAGCTGCTGCTGCTGGGTCTGCTGCTGTTCGCCCTGAAGCTGCATTTCCCGGTACTGCTGCCGCTGGGTAATTAGGCTTTGGGTGAGGGTTTGCAGGGTGGTGGAGGCGGTTTGCAGGTTGCGTTCGCACCGTTCTAGCAGTACGTCAATGTCGCTGAGCCGCTGCCGGAGAGCCTGGGCTTCTTCGGATTCGGCGGGTTCTACGGTGCCAAAGTGCAAACTGCCGGAGCGCTGGTTGAGGCTGCCCCCGGTCATCGCGCCGCTGGTTTCTAGCACTTCGCCGTCGAGGGTAACGATGCGGAAGTCGCCCAAATGTTGCCGCGCCATCTCCAGACGGTCGAACACCACGGTGCTGCCGAAGGTATAGGCGAAAATGTCGCGATAGCGGGGTTCGCAGTCGATGAGGTTTACGGCATAGTCCAAGAAGCCATCGGGGCGCTTCCAGTCCGGCACGGGGGAAAACTGGGGCGCACGAATTTTGTTCAGGGGCAAGAACGTCACCCGTCCGGCCCGCCGCTGTTTGAGGAATTCGATGCCCTGGGCCGCTACCTTATCGTTGGCGACGACTAAGTAGCCCAGCCGCGCCCCCGCCGCCACCTCCAGGGCTACCTGATAGCGGGGCTCCACCTTGCCCAGTTGGGCGACTAAGCCCTCAATGCCCTTAATGCCGCTATCCAGCAGCAGCTTGGTGGCCTGGGTGCCCTGGCTTTCCTGCATGGCCTGGGTTTGGGCCTCTAGCTTATCGAGCTGGCGCTGTTTGTCTCGCTGCTCTTTGAGCAGGCGGGTTTGGGTTTCCCGTTGTACGGCGAGTTCCGCTTCGGCGGCGGAGATTTTCTCGGCGGTGGCTTGAATGTCGGCCTTGGCCCGCTCAAGCTGCTGACTGAGGTCGGGGGCACTTCCACCACCGAGGACATCCTCCGCTTGGAGGGCCGTCAGTTGCCCCTGCTGCACCTGAATTTGCTGCTCTAGCTGGTGTCGCCGTTCTTGCAGGCGAATTTGTTCTGCCCGCTGGGGTTCCATCGCCCCTTGCAGGGTTTCGATGGCGTGGCGCAGTTCTGTCTGCTGCTGCACCCAAGCTTGGGAGGCCGAAGCAATATCGTTGGTGGCCTGCCGCCGTTCCTCTAGGGTCTGCTGCACCTGATCCCTAGCCTGAGTGAGGGTCACCATTTCCCGCGAAGACTGATCCTCAATCTCCTGCTGAAGCTGGGCCAGGGTGCGCTGGTGGGTTTGCAGGGCGATTTCGGTTTCCCGTAGCTGGGCCGAGGCTTGGTTGGCGGCGGTGCGAGTCTCCTGTTCCTGACGCTGGAGTTGGCGCAGTTCGGCCTCGTGGGTGGCCACCTTGGCTTGCAGGGCGAGGTGCTCGTCTTCCCCCATGGCGCGAATGCGGGCGTTTAGGGTGGCCAGTTCCGCCTCTAGGGCAACCACGGCCTGATCCGCCTGGGTGATGGCCTGGGCCAGTTCAGTGGACTCGGTTTCCCCCTTGGCGATGGCCTGTTGCAATTGATCGATTTGCCGCTGCTGCTGCCGCCAGATCAGCACCGCCTCCCACTGGCTTTTGTCTTGGAAGGTGGCCCGCAGTTTTTGGTACTTTTCAGCTTTCTGACGATCCTGGGCCAGCCGCTCTAGCTGGATTTGCAGTTCGCGCTCCACAATGCGGAAGCGGTCTTCGTGTTCGCGCACCGCATCCAGCTTGCCCCTGGCCTGATCAATTTTGCGGTCGAAGGAGGCCACCCCGGCCAGTTCGTCGATGATCTGCCGTCGCTCCCGCGCATTCATGGAAATAATGCTGGTGACATCCCCCTGGAGCACCACGTTGTAGCCTTCGGGATAGATATGGAAGCGCTGCAACTGCTCGTGCAGGTCGTTGAGGGTGCAGGGTTCGCCGTTGATGTAGTAGTTGGAGGTGTAGGTGCCCTGGCTGGTGACGCGCAGTCGTCGGGTCACGCTCCACTCGTGGTTGATGGCAAGGGGAACCAGTCGTGACTCCGCAGTGGATCCGTTACCGTTTTTTTTGCCGTTGCCGTTCTGGCCGTTGGCTCCGTTGGACTCTGGACTGCCCCCGTTGCCCTCCGCCTCACTGGCGGCTCGATGGGCTTCCTCCATTAAATCTGCGGCGTCTTTTAAAAAGAACTCCGGCGGCACATCGCTTAGATCAAAGGTGACAGTAACGCTAGCCTCCGAGGTGGTGCGACGACTCATCTGACTTTGGTTGACCAAATCCGGCAAGCGATCCGCCCGCATCCCCTTAGAACTAGCTAGCCCTAGGCCAAACAGCAGCGCATCTAAAATATTCGATTTGCCAGACCCATTTGGCCCAGAAATGACTGTAAACCCAGGCAACAACGGAACCTGGGTTGTGCCACCAAAGGACTTGAAGTGGGACAACTCGACGCGCTTAATGTGCATTCGCTAGGGGTGCCTCGGATATAAGACACTTGTACTAAAAGTTAGCACACTTTTGGTCGAAATAGGGGACATTGCCCATACCATAACGATTTCCCGACCTATTGCCGCCTAAGTTTAGTGCAAATGCTGCCTTTTGTATCGGTAAATTCGCAAGACTTGTCGAGTCATTGCTACCTTGATTTTGCTAATGGCTTTCACTCTCGGCCAAGGTGCTCATCAGTTCCTTGCCGATCCTTGCTTTGGGGGCCTACGTCCAAATGCTAGGGCTGTCTGTAATCACGGTGGAGCAATCCCACAGCGGTTTGCCAAAAGTAGGCCAGCCATGCCACCAAGCCCAGGAACTTAAATCCGTCCTCAAAGAAATAGGGATCAATACCAGGTGGTTCTAGAATATCAAGGCCGATAGATAAGAAGAAACAAGCAAAGGCGATGATGAGCAACCTATAGTTTGAACGTCGAATAACTCCTTTAAACTGCCAGAAATAGACCGGCACAAAAGCAGAATAGCTCGCGTAGATCAGCTTCTCTGGGATTCCTAGATACGTGGGGAAAAACTCCTCATGCATTAGAAATACATCGTCTAACCCTAACCATAGAACAAAGTATCCTGACCACACGAAGAAACGCCTTGCTACACGATTTTCAGAAGACTTCTTGAGAAGGGAGGCCGCCAATAAGCAGACTGTAGCCATCGCTGACCACAGAAAAATCCCTAAATTAGAAAGAAATCCAAAATAAACCGGTTGGCGAAGAATGGCCGACGGATCAGCCGTGAGATATTGGATCGGAATATCTTTCCAACGATTTAGTAAAACCACCAAGCCTAGGGGAACAATAGCTAAACCTAGGATGAAGAACCGCCTAATCCAGCGCCTATCTTGCCATAGATAAACCCTGGCCTCGGCCTGGAGAAAACCTGGCCCATGCTCAGGAGGATGGTTGTTCACCACTGGCTTTTGATTCCTCGCAGGCGGATGGTGTGCCAAATCTTTACCTTTTGATAAGCAACCCTTAAACCTTAGACGTCCCACCGTGGCGAGGTGCCTAAATTAAGAAATCTCTCATCTAGCCTTCCTGTACCCAGCCAGAAACCC